>JAAZGH010000210.1 GCA_012511325.1 Clostridiales bacterium
CTATTAGCTTATGCGGTTTTGTTCGGTCTGGTACTGGGTCTGTTTTCCCAATTGGGCGATCTGTTCGCCTCGGCTCTGAAGCGCTGGGTGGGTGTAAAAGATTTCGGCCATATTCTGCCCGGGCATGGTGGTGTCCTGGACAGATTTGACAGCACTTTCTTCACTTTGCCTCTGACCTTATTGTTGGGCATTCTGTATTTTGGAGTCTGATTTGCGAAGAGCGATCGCTATTTTGGGTTCTACCGGCTCAATCGGCAGGCAAGGGCTGGAGATTGCCCGGGAGCTTGGCCTGACTGTGAGTGCTTTGACCTGCCGGCGCAACATTGCCTTGCTCGCCGAGCAAATTCTGGAATTTTGTCCCGAAGTGGTGAGTGTAGGCGACAGCCTGGCTGCCGAGCAGCTCAGAGAAATTCTGAGCGCCAAATTTAATCTGAAACCCTCCGATCAGCCTGAAATTTTGACCGGTAAAAGCGGCCTGGAGACAGTTGCGGCTCTACCGGAGATTGATCTTGTCTTGGCGGCTGTGGTCGGATTTGCAGGTCTAAGTCCTGTCCTTGCTGCGCTGGAAGCGGGCAAGGATATTGCTCTGGCCAATAAGGAGACTTTGGTTGCCGGTGGTGAAATTGTCATGGGGCTTGCTCATCATAATCAAGCTAAAATTCTGCCGGTAGATAGCGAGCACTCGGCCATCTGGCAATGTCTCAGCGCTGCTCCTGACCGAAAGTTCAAACGGATTTTCCTGACTGCCTCCGGCGGCCCTTTCCGAACCAGCAATAAAGAAGAGTTGACTAAAGTAACGCCGGCTCAGGCTCTGCGGCATCCGACTTGGGAGATGGGCGCCAAGATCACCATTGATTCCGCTACCATGATGAATAAAGGGCTTGAAATTATCGAAGCCTGCCATCTTTTTTCCTGCACACCGGATCAAATTGAAGTAGTTGTCCATCCCCAGAGTATCGTACATTCCATGGTTGAGCTCAATGATGGTTCGGTCGTTGCTCAGCTGGGCTTCCCCGATATGCGTCTTCCGATCCGGCTGGCTCTGACTTGGCCTGACAGGCCGACGGCTGATTATTACCGTCCTTACGATCCTTGTGCCGAAGGCGCCAACCACTTAGTTCTTGAGTCTCCGAATGAGGAATTGTTTCCGGCTCTGGAGCTGGCGCGCTCGGCTTTTGTTGCCGGCGGCCTGGCGCCTTGCGTGTTGAATGCTGCCAATGAGGCGGCTGTAGCTCTCTTTTTACAGGAGAAAATCGCCTTTCCCGAAATCTGGCGCATTGTGGCCGAGGCTCTAACACAAGTCCCTACTGTTACAAATATTGATTTTGTTACTCTGGAATGGGCGCATAATGATACAATTGCACGGATCATGCAAAGGCATCCATAATATAATATCATTTAGAAAAGAACTTTATTGGGAGCAAAGTGAATGACAGTATTATCCATCCTGACAGGACTGATCCTGATCAGTATTATTATGATTTTGCACGAGCTTGGCCATTACCTCGCCGGGCGTCTGTTGAAATTCAGGATTGAGCAATTCTCGCTTTTTATGGGTCCCGTAATCTTCGAATGGCAGAAAAATAATATTAGATATAATATCAAGGCGCTGCCGATCGGAGCTTCAGTCAGTTTTGCCGGTGAGGCGGAAATTCTCGAAGGTCAAAGCGGCGAACATATTTATGATGCCGATGATCCGGGACTTTTTCATAACAGACCGCGCTGGGCCAGGGCGCTGGTCATTGCCATGGGCCCAGTTGTTAACTTCATTACGGCTTTTCTGGTTTTTATTGTTCTTTTTTCCTGGACCGGAGCAGTCAAACCCGAATTGCGCACACCGCCGGAAAGTTCACTGGCAGCGCAATATGAAATTGAAGACGGCGATAGATTATTGACCTTGAATGGCGCAAAAATCCGAACTGATCTGGATTATTCAATGGCCCTCTTTTCGCATAGTGACAATCAGGATCTGATCCTGGAAGTGAGAAAGACCGATGGCAGAACGGAACGAATTGTAATGACGCCGGAAATCGAGGAAACCCGATGGATGATAGGTATTTCGGCCAGAGAGATTGCTGCCGGTCAATATGAAATTGTGACTGTAGATCCAAAGTCTAATCAAGGCTCGCCCGTGCTGCTGAAGAAGGATCTGGTTTTAACGGTCGAGGGCATCCCTTATGCGGACAGCGAAAGTATACGCACGCGGGTGGCTGAAAAGGCGGGCAGCACAGTGGCAGTCGAGATCATCCGCGATGGCGAGCAAATGACTATAGAAACCAAGCCCACCAAACTAAATCTTTATCGGGATCCGGGTCTAATATTGACTTTAACTAAAGAATTCGGCAGCATCCTCAACCAGGCTGCCGCCTATCCCTGGTCAATTGTCAAGGCGACGGGCAAAGGTCTGAGTATGTTATTCAAAGGCGAAGTCGGTGTTAAAGAGAGTGTGGCAGGTCCTATCGGTATCGTGACAATGGTTGGCGATGTAGTCAAGCAGAAACAGCCTCTGAGCGAGAAAATACAGCAACTGCTGATGTATCTGGGGCTGCTGTCAGTAGCGATAGGCGTGACCAATCTGCTGCCGATTCCGCCCTTCGACGGCGATCATCTGGTGGTGCTGGGCGTTGAGGGTGCTTTTAGAAAAGATTTGCCGTACAAAGTCAAAAATGCCATCAGCTACCTCGGTTTCTTTATCGTCATTACCCTGATGGCTCTCGTTCTGTTTGTTGATTTGAGTAGGATTTTCGGTTTTTAGGAAGCAGTATGCAAATGATGAGGAAGAAGACCAGACAAGTACAAGTGGGCGGTGTAATGATTGGCGGCGAAGCGCCAATTTCCGTGCAATCAATGAATACAACGGATACTGCTGATATTGCCGCTACTTTGACACAAATTAAGGAGCTGGCCGAGGCCGGCTGCGAGCTGACTCGTTTGGCTGTGCCGGATGCGACAGCAGCCAGTGCGCTGGGCGAAATTTGCCGGCAAAGCATTCTGCCCATTATTGCCGATATCCATTTTGATTATCGGCTGGCTCTGGCAGCGATCAAAAACGGTGTTAACGGTCTCAGAATCAATCCGGGAAATTTGCGCGATCCCGAGGGTCTGACTCAAATTTCCGCTGCGGCCAGAAAGCGGCGGATACCGATCAGGGTAGGCGTCAATTCCGGTTCTCTGAATCGCAGAATGATCGAATATTATGGTGGCATTACTGCCGAGGCTATGGCGCATTCTGCGCTGGCGGCGGTCCGGCAGTTGGAGGAGACCGGCTTTGAGGATATCTGCCTCTCCGTCAAGGCTTCCGACCCCAGTCTGACCATCAGCAGCTATCGCCTATTATCAGAGCTGACAGACTATCCCTTGCATCTTGGTGTTACGGAAGCCGGAACCGCCTGGGAAGGAACGATTCGCTCAGCAGTCGGCATTGGCACCTTATTGGCCGAGGGCATAGGCGATACGATACGGGTCTCGCTCACTGCCGATCCCTGTGAAGAAGTCAAAGCCGGCTACGCGATTTTACGGGCTCTGAATCTCAGACAAAGGGGCGCAGTGCTGATCAGTTGCCCGACCTGTGGGCGCACTCAGGTTGATATGCTGAAATTGGCCAAAGAAGTCGAGACTCGCTTGATCAAAATAAATGCGCCATTGACCGTGGCTGTCATGGGCTGTATTGTCAATGGCCCCGGTGAAGCCAGAGCTGCCGATATTGGTCTCGCCGGCGGCCAGGGTGAATTTGTTCTGTTTAAAAAAGGAGAAATCATCTGTAAGCTGGACGAAGACATAGCAGTTGAAACTTTATTCAGCGAAATAGAAAAAATGGAACAAGAGAGCGGAGAACGGGCGCAATGAGAGACTGCGCCTTATCCATCTGGTTACAAAGACTGATCCCGGATATCCCAGAAGATGATGCCAGTCTGAAAATAAAAGCCTGCGTCCGATCTGTCCGAGTCTTTCCCGCCAAGTCCGGAATTATAATTACTTTACTCTTTTCCGCCCCGCCCATAGTCGCTTCCCTGATAGCTTTGGAAGAAAAAATTGAAAAGGCCCTTGGTATCTCTGAAGCGATTATTGCGCAAAAACTAACTCAGGATAGCTCGGAGCCGGAGAAGCAAAATTATGCTGCTGATCTGATGCCGTGGGTTCTCAGACATTGCCAGAATCAAAACGCTCTTTGCTATGCCTGGCTGCAAGACAGCAAACTGATATATTCTTCCGGTTGCGTCAAATTAGTCATTCCGTCCAATATCCGGGAGCTGGTTCATAATCAGGGTTATGACTGGTTGGAGAGCTTTCTCAGGAAATACAGCGCTATTTGCGCTGCTATCGAAGTAGTTCCGGGCGATGAGCCGCCCGAACCTCAAATACAACCCGGACCGGTTCTGACTGAGGATATGATTTCCAGCCTGGAAGCACAAAGGAAAGAGAATAAACCGACTGCCGAAGCTGAGACATTATACAAATCATGGTCAGGCGGCCGCTGGGGAAACTTTGCCAAAAAGCCCCGGCCTTTGGTTGCTTTATCCGGGCTGACAGGCGATCTGGACCACATTAGAATCAGGGGCGAACTTTTTGATCAGGAGAATATTGTAACCCGGAGCGGCAGTCTGCTGATCCGTTTCGCTATAACCGACCGGCAGGATTCGATTACCTGCCGTTTGTTCACCAGCCCCGCAGACGAGAAGGCTTTTGCTGATCTTTTTGCCCATGGTTATGCCGAAGTGGAGGGACGGATCAAAGAAGACAGCTATCTCAAAGAGTTGGTTGTCGATGTCAGTGGCATCCGCCCGCTCAACAGACCGCAGAGCCGAACGGATACTGCTCCTGTTAAGAGAGTTGAACTTCATGCTCATTCTAAAATGAGCGCTAAAGACGGTGTGATCAAAGTCGCGGATCTGGTGACCAGGGCTGCTGAATTCGGACATTCCGCGATCGCGCTGACAGATCACGGGGTCGTACAAGGATTCCCGGAGGCAGCTGAAACGGCAGAGAATCTAGCTAAGGTGGGCAAGAAAATAAAACTGATCTACGGTCTGGAGGGCTATTTAATCGAAGATGGAGAGGGCGTTGGCTGGCTAACGGAAGAATTCGATCCGGATCAGGGTTTTATTGCTCTTGATGTTGAAACCACCGGTCTGGATCCCGCCCGTGACCGCCTGATTGAAGTCGCGGCTATCTATTACGAGCCTGATGGTCATGGTGGTTATAGGGAGGCAGCTGTTTTTTCCCAATTGATCGATCCTGAGATTGCCTTGAAAAATGAAATTAGCAATCTGACCGGCATCACTGATGAGATGCTGCAAGACAAGCCGACAGCGCTGACGGTCTTAAGCCAATTGGCATCTTTTATAGCCGGCCTGCCTGTCGTAGGTCATAATGTGCTGTTTGATTTGGCATTTTTACGCTATGAAGGTTTTAGAACTGCCGACAATAGTCCCAGATTAAAATTCAATCCTTCAACGCTGGACACTTTACTGTTAGCCAGACGAGCCTTGCCCGGCTTAGAGTCTTATAATCTGGATACTGTCGCTGCAGCCTTAGATATTGAGCTGACAAATCATCACAGAGCAGAGGCTGATGCCCGAACCTGTGGACAGGTTCTGATCGCCCTGCTCAAGAAGACCGGTTGCGCCGGCATTGATTGTCTAAATGAAAGATACGGACGCCGCAGCTTCGAGCAGATGCGGCAAGAGAAACTGCGCAGCACGCATTTTGTGCTGCTAGCTAAGGATGAGCTGGGGCTCTACAATCTTTACCGTCTGGTCTCTCTGGCACATCTGGATGATTTTTATTATCGCCCCCGCATCAGAAAAAGCTGGCTCAGATATTTCGGCAATGGCTTAATCAAAGGCTCCGCCTGCAGCCGCGGTGCTGTATATCTGGCCATCCTGGAGCTTTATCGGAGCTCAGATCTGGATTATGAGCGAGCATTGGCAAATCTCGCGGACACGCGCTATCTTGCCTTGGCGCGCGAATATGATTATCTGGAGATTCAGCCCCTAACCAATACTTCCTATCTATTGCAAGACAGCGATTATCCACTCCGCAATCAGGAAGACCTGAGAAATATCAATCGCCTGATTGCAGAGCTGGGGAAGTTGGCCGGCCGTCCTGTCTGTGCCACCTGCGACGCTCATTATCTCGATCGGGAAGATCAAATCTACCGCAATATCCTGATTTATGATCAGGGTTTTGCGGAAAGGGAAAATGAGGCGGAGCTGTTCTTCCGCACAACGGAGGAGATGCTGGAAGAGTTTGCCTATTTAGGTGAGGAAGAGGCCTATGCCGCGGTCATCACAAATCCCAATCGCATTGCGGACAGGGTTAAATCCGGTTTGCTCCCTTTCCCGGCAGGGTCGTTCCCGCCGATTATCGAGCAGGCCGAGGAGGTTCTGACGGAACGCACTTGGGCGGCGGCTCATGCAACTTATGGCCAGAACGGAAAATTACCGGAGCTGGTTGAGAACAGGGTCAAAAAAGAACTAAATTCTATCTGCGACAACGGCTTTGCGGTTATGTACTACATTACCAGCGAACTGGTCCGCCGGTCCAATGCCGATGGCTACATAGTCGGCTCCAGAGGCTCAGTGGGATCGTCTTTTGTGGCTACGCTCTGCGGCATTACGGAAGTCAATCCTTTGCCGCCTCATTATGTTTGTCCCGATTGCCGCTATACCGAATTTGATGTCAGTGGCGAGTACGGATCCGGCTATGATCTGCCGGCCAAAGCCTGTCCTCAATGCGAGGCTCAGATGGTCAAAGAGGGTCAGGATATTCCCTTTGAAACCTTTCTGGGCTTTGAGGGAGATAAACAACCTGATATTGACCTCAATTTCTCCGGGGAGTATCAGAGCAGAGCTCATCAATTTATCGAGGAGATGTTTGGCAGTCAATATACTTTCCGGGCCGGCACGATTTCCGGCTATGCGGAGAAAAACTCCAATGCCATGGTGCACAATTATCATGAGCAACATGAACAGCCTGTACGGCAGGCGGAAATCAGACGATTGTCAGCGGGGATCAGTGGTGTCAAGCGGACAACAGGGCAGCATCCGGGCGGCATTGTGATAGTGCCCCGAGAGCGCGAGATCTATGATTTTACACCGATTCAGTTCCCGGCGGATAAAGCTGATTCAGGCGTAATCACGACGCATTTCGATTTTAATGCCATGCATGATACAATCCTGAAACTTGATATATTAGGACATGATGATCCCTCCATGCTGAAAATGCTGGGAGATATCACCGGTCTTGATGTGACTCGTGTGCCTATTCCCGATCCGGATGTGATGTCTTTGTTCCAGAGCACAGAAGTGCTGGGTATTGCGGAGTCCGAATCGAGTATCGGCTCCGGCGTAATCGGCATTCCGGAGATGGGGACTTTGACCGCTCGCCGAATGATTGCCGAGACCAAGCCGCTCCGTTACCATGATTTGGTGCAGATCTCCGGGCTTTCGCACGGCCGGGGTGTCTGGGCCGGCAATGCCCAAGATCTGATCAGAGAAGGCATCTGCACTATCAATGATGTGATCGGCTGCCGCGACGATATCATGACCAGGCTAATCTATGCCGGCATATCCAATAAAACCGCCTTCGACATCATGGAAAGAGTGCGCAGGGGCAGAGGACTTTTGCCCGAGCACGAAGCTAAGATGCGCGCTCATGCCATACCGGAATGGTATATTGAGAGCTGCCAGAAAATTCAATATATGTTTCCGAAGGCGCATGCCGTCGCCTATACGATCTCAAGTCTGAGGATTGCCTGGTTCAAGGTACACCGGCCAGAAGCCTATTATTGCGCGTACTTCACAGTTCGCGCCAATGAATTCGATAGCAGCTTGATGTGTCAGCCACAACATGAAGTGCGCAGGATCAGAAGAGAGCTGGGCGCCGGAAAACGCATGGATGCCAGAGAGCAGCGCATTTATTATATTTTAGAACTGGTCGAGGAAATGCAGCAACGCGGGATTGATTTCCTGCCGATTACTATCGAATCATCGCGGGCCAGTGAGTTCTATTCTCCGGAACCGGGTCTAATCAGACCTCCTCTCGCTGCCATACCGGGCATTTCCGCAGCGCAGGCCGAGCAAATTGTGCAGGCAGGTTCGGAGACACCGTTTCAAACCCAGGAAGATCTGGCCAGACGCGCCGGCGTGGGGTCGTCCGTGCTTGCGGCCTTGCAGATGGCAGGGGCTATCGATGGCTTGCCGGAGAGCGATCAGATCGATTTATTCTCATTGCTGGAGGCATAAATTATGTATGCTGAGGTTTGGCTTGAAGAGGCAACCCGTCAGTTCGATCGGGACTGGACGTATCTGGTTCCGCCTGCTCTGGCTGATCAGATCAAGCCCGGCTGTCTGGTCGAAGTCCCCTTTGCCAGACGGAAACAGACGGTCAGAGGCTACATCTACCGCATCGTTGCGACGCCACCGGCAGATCTCGGCGAAATTGAGCTTCGCAGCATCAGCGGGCTGGTCAATCCCAGACCGCTGGTGACACCGGAACTGCTGGAACTGGCTCGGGAAATGCGACGCAGATATTTCTGTTCGCGAGGCAGGGCGGTCAGAACGATGGTACCGTATGTAGTGACAACTGTCGGCGATAAAAAGGAACTGGCGGCCCGTCTTACCGATCCGGACTGTGTGGTGGAAATGCTGGCGGCAGATGAATTCAGAAGCCTGGGTCATATCAGAGTGGCTGAGTTCTTATTGCTACAAGAATCTGCTACCCTTTCCGAGATTGAGCAGGCCTGCCAGGTGAGCTATAGCATACTCAATTATCTGCAGAAAAAAGGTGTCCTGACTTTTTTCCCGCAAGTTACCCGGCGCGAACTTTCTGTTGGTCCGGAACTTGAATTGGAAGAGCAGGAGATTGTACTCACAAAAGAACAAGCCGATGCGGTAGATAGTATTAGCGCGGCCCTGACCGGGGCGCAGACGGGACAACTACAGGAATTCCTTTTGCAGGGAGTAACAGGCTCCGGCAAAACCGAGGTCTATTTGCAGGCTGCGGACAGAGTGCTGGAACAGGGTAAAACCGTGCTGATTTTGGTTCCCGAGATTGCACTGACGCCGCTGATGGTGGCGAGGGTTTCCGCTCGCTTTGATCAGCAGGCGGCCATCTTGCACAGTCGGCTGACACCAGCCGAAAGGTATGAAACCTGGCAACGAATCCTGGCCGGCGAGAAGAAAATTGTCGTGGGAGCCAGATCAGCGGTCTTTGCTCCTTTGACTGATTTAGGGCTTATCGTTGTAGATGAAGAACAAGATCAGAGCTATAAATCGGAGACCTCGCCTCGTTACCATGCATTGGACATGGCGAGAATCAGATCCTTGCTGGCGGGGGCGGTTCTGGTACTGGGTTCTGCCACACCCGCGGTCGAAACATGCTATCGGGTTAGAGAGGGACGCAGTACCCGTCTGATACTGCCGAAGCGAGTTGGTGAGGCCGGAATGGCGCAAGTCGGCATTGTTGATCTGAGAGCAGAGAGAGCAGCCGGTCACAAACATCTGTTCAGCCGCCCGTTGATCAGAGCGCTGCAAGAGACCTTCGAACGTTCCGAACAGGCAATGCTGCTAATTAACCGTCGGGGATTTGCCAATGCTGTTTATTGCTGCGACTGCGGCGCCAGTGTCGAGTGTCCTGATTGTGATATTGCCTTGACCAGCCATAAGAATCCCTGGCAGAGCGGCAGAGAGCATCTGATTTGTCATTACTGCGGTAAGATTTTCCCCCTGCCTAAGTTCTGCGCGGAATGTCATGGCACTGATCTGGACACTATCGGCGCCGGAACACAGCAGGCCGAAACACTGTTCCGGGAATTGTTTCCATCGACAAGCGCTATCAGAATGGATCTCGATACTACCAGCGGCCGCTATTCTCATCAAGAAATTTTATCAGCCTTTGCCAGACACGAATATGATTGCCTGATTGGAACTCAGATGATAGCCAAAGGCCACGATTTTCATAATGTTACCCTGGTCGGTATTTTGTCAGCCGATCAGATGCTGGCTCAGAGCAATTACAGGGCAGGCGAGCATACCTTCCAACTTTTGACACAGGCTGCCGGCAGAGCCGGCAGAGGTAATCTGCCGGGGCAAGTGATAATTCAGACGGCTCAACCGGATGACCAGATTATCCGAGCGGCCGCCGGACAAGATTATGACAACTTTTTTGATCATGAGCTGGCTTTCAGGAGCAGGGCGGGCTACCCGCCTTTTGCCCACTTGGGTTTGATTATGCTCTCCGGGCGCAGCGAAGCTGCGGTCGAAGAACAGCTTAACAATCTCTATGACTATCTGTGCCGGCAGATTGCCCGCTATCCGGGAAATTTTGACTCTCTGGAGCTGTTGCCCGGACAAAGAGCGCCGCTATCCCGCCTCAGGGGACGTTACCGCTTTCGCCTGATTGCCAGGTCACCCTCCAAAGAGGCCATAACTCTGCTCCTGAGAACGGCTGATAATTACCGCAAAAGACCCGGTATCGCAACTATTCTCGATATTAATCCCTATTCAATGCTCTAGGGCGCCGCATGTTATAATTATAATTTAAGAAGGGAGAATCCAATGGCCTTACGAAATATCCTAATTGAAGGCGATCCTATCCTCAGGAAAAAGTCGCGCCCGGTCACTGAATGGAATGAGCGTCTGAAGATACTTGCAGCCGACATGCAAGAAACTATGAAAGCCAATAGCGGTGTAGGCCTGGCGGCACCACAGGTAGGCGTGCTGCGCAGAATCTTCGTGATGAATCTGGGTACGGAAGAGGCGGAAGATATTGTAGTCATCAACCCTCGCATAATTGAGCAGGAGGGAGCTGAAGTCGGCGAGGAAGGCTGCCTGTCGCTGCCCGGTTTGGTTGGCAATGTTGAGCGCCCGCAGCGGATTCTTTTGGAAGCGGAAAATCTGGCAGGCGATACTTTCAGGCTGGAATTAACCGGGCTGGGCGCAGTTTGCGCCTGCCATGAAATTGATCACCTGGATGGCATTCTATAC
>JAAZGH010000211.1 GCA_012511325.1 Clostridiales bacterium
ATCATTATAAGCGTGTCTTCTCGCCCCGCCTGGAAGTCGAGGACGGGGTAGAGCTCGGCAAGAGCAATATCATGCTGATCGGCCCTACGGGCAGCGGTAAAACCTTATTGGCTCAGACCCTGGCCAGACTGCTGCATGTGCCGTTTGCCATTGCCGATGCCACCGCCTTGACCGAAGCCGGTTATGTGGGCGAGGATGTGGAGAATATCTTGCTGCGCCTGTTGCAAAATGCGGATTATGACATTGAGCGGGCGGAGCGCGGGATCATTTATGTAGATGAAATCGACAAAATTACCAGGCGCTCGGACAATCCGTCCATCACGCGAGATGTTTCCGGCGAAGGCGTGCAGCAGGCTCTGCTCAAAATTCTGGAAAGCACAATAGCCAATGTGCCGCCTCAGGGCGGCCGCAAACATCCGCATCAGGAATTTATCCAGATCGATACCACCAATATTCTTTTTATTCTGGGCGGTTCCTTTGACGGCCTGGATAAGATCATCATGAACCGCATCGGCCAAAAGTCGATCGGCTTCGGCGCCATTATTGAGGATTTGGATAAGACCTCGCCGGATATGGTTCTGTGCAAGATTATGCCGGAGGATCTGCTTAAGTTCGGCCTTATCCCCGAGTTTATCGGCAGAGTCCCGGTAACGGTGACCTTGAACGAGCTGGATCAGGAAGCCCTGGAGCGGATTTTGACAGAGCCGAAGAATGCTCTGATCAAGCAATATAAGAAACTCTTCGCCTTTGACGATGTCGAGCTGGAGTTTGAGCCCGAGGCCATCAGTGCCATCGCCCGCAAAGCGATGGCTTTGAAGACCGGCGCTCGCGGTCTGCGCACGATCCTGGAGGATATGATTATGGATCTGATGTATGAAGTGCCTTCGCGGCCCGATATCGGGAAGATTATCATTACAGAAAAAGCGGTCAATGAAAAGGAAGAGCCGACGCTGGTTTTCAAAAAGAAAAAACCGGTTAAAAAAGCCCAGTGACGGGCCGTTATTGACGACTGTTGACGGAATCCGTCGCCCGGATCAGGCGGCGGATTTTTTCTTGCGCTTATACTGAACCTGAACTAATCGAGGAGGAGTTCCGGTCATGATGCAAAATGCCTTAGGTACTGCCGGCGCAGCTAGTCCGAATCGCACGGACGGCCGGAAAGCTCGCCGTCCCGTACTGGTCAGGGACGAGGAGGCGAAAGTTCTGGTTGCTAAAGCTGTCTCGGAGTGGACGGATCACAGAGTAGCTTCGATTTTGTCGTATTTGCAAGCTTCCGAGTTTCCGCACTGTCTGGGCTGGAGCGGCTCTGCCGACGCGAAGGAAAAGGGTGAGTTCAACTCCGGCTTGCCGGAACTGATTGTCAGCCCCGAGCCGCTGAAACCTGTTTATCTCTTTGAATATATCGAAGGGCAGACATTGGCGGAACTGAGGACGGAGAATTTGCCGGCTGACCGGGTGATGGATTGGCTGCTGCATCTGGCCGGCAGCTTGAAAGATTTGTCATTGTTGATTGGGAATCCGTTGTTGCATCTGGATATCAAGCCGGGCAATATTGTGACTATGCCTGCCGGAACTCCGGCTCTGATTGATTTTGGCTGCGCGCTGATCCTGGATGATTTTGCTGATAAATGGGTCGAAGTTAAGCGAGCGACAGCGGCTTATGCCGCTCCGGAAGTGCAAAAAGGCAATCCCCATGCCAATTCAGACCTTTTCAGCTTGGCCAGGACAGCGATTTCTGTCCTGGCCGGCAAGCCCTATCAGGCTCTGACTGAGCCTGATAGGGCCTAAGTCATGGGCAGGCTCTCCGCTGAACACAGGCAATTGCTCAATCGCTGGCAGGAAATTAAGCCTGAGCTGCGCGCGGAAAGCACGGCTGCTGAGACAAAGCACAGCCTGATTGAACCTGAAACGGAGCAAGAGCTGTCCTTGCCCCTGGAATATCCCGACAGCCGGCCCCTGGTGATTTCCGGCAGTTCTGCCGGCCGGAATTTTCTCCCGCGCTATCCTGGCCTGCAGTTGCCCGCGATTCCTCTCTATGGCCTGGATCCGTCACAGCCGGTATCCGTACAGATTGAATATAGATTGACTGTCTACCCGCAGTCTGACAAGTCAAATAAAGACGGCGGATAGCGCAAGTTTCTCCGGCAGTGTCGCTGGCAACAGATTATCAGGATCAAAGATTGGGCTTTACCTCATTTGACGGACTGGGTTATTCTTAAGAAAATGTTGAAATCAGGATATTGTGAGGTATGGCAATGGATCTAGTGCGTATCGAGAAAGCAGTCAGAGAAATATTGCTGGCAATAGGTGAAGACCCGGATCGGCCCGGATTGCGGGAAACGCCGGCTCGCGTAGCTAGAGTGTACCAGGAATTATTTTCCGGTCTGTCGCAGGATGTCACTGAATTTATTAAAGTTTTTGATGAGCCGGGCAGTGAGGAGATGATACTGGTCGGAGATATTCCCTTTTACTCCATGTGCGAGCATCATTTAATTCCTTTCATCGGCAAGGCTCATGTGGTGTATATCCCGAAGGACGGCAGGGTTCTCGGTTTGAGCAAGATCGCGCGGATTGTCGATCACGAAGCCAGGAAGCCCCAATTGCAAGAGCGGCTTACTTCTCAAATCGCGGACATTTTGATGGAAGCTGCTAATCCCTATGGTGTAGCAGTTGTCATCGAGGCTGAACATCTCTGCATGACGATGCGCGGCATCAAGAAACCGGGATCGGTCACGGTAACCTCAGGTGTGCGCGGCATATTGCGCAGTGATCTCAAGAGCAGGTCAGAGGCCATGTCTTTGATCTGGCGGGGTAAAAACAACTGATGAAGAAAATGCTTAAAATAAGAAACCGGTATTTGTCACTGGGGAACAGAACCAGCCTGATGGGAATCCTCAATGTTACGCCGGATTCCTTTTCGGATGGCGGCCGCTATTTCGCCCTCGACCAGGCGGTTGAGCACGGCCTGGCATTATTAGCCGCCGGAGCGAATATTCTGGATATCGGCGGCGAATCCACCAGACCGGGCTCAGTCCCGGTCCCGGCCGCCGAAGAAATAGCCAGAATCGTTCCTGTAATCAAAAATATTTTGCGGCAGGAGCCGGAGGCTTTGATCTCTGTCGATACCTGGAAAGCTGAGGTGGCGGCAGCAGCCCTGGAGGCCGGGGCGGGGATTATTAATGATATCACCGGCCTCTTTGGCAGCGATGAGATGGCGGCAGTGATCGCTGATTATGACGCCGCTGTGATCTTGATGTTTAATGCCACGCTGTATCGGACCCAGGACAGCAAGTCAGCGGTTTTCCCGGCCTTTCGGGAGGGTCGGGGCCTGCCGGCGGCATTGAGCAAAGAATTGAATGCCCTGGATCTCATGTCAGCTTGCCGAAAATTCCTGCTGGCCGGTCTTGAGCGCGCGCTCTCAGCGGGCATTTCCGCGCAGAGTATCATGCTTGACCCTGGTCTGGGCTTTGGTCTGTCAACTGCCGAAAATCTTCATCTGCTGCAAAATCTGGAGCAGATTGTTGCTCTGGATTATCCGGTTTTGGTCGCCGCTTCGCGCAAGCGCTTTTTGCGCCAGGTCTTGAATGATGCCGGCCTTGCGGAGCGGTCGGAAGAG
>JAAZGH010000212.1 GCA_012511325.1 Clostridiales bacterium
CGTTAATCTCGTCTACCTGCCGCTCGGCTAACTGATCCCAGTCGTAATTTTCTGTACTTTTAATACCATTGATAATGAGGGCCAGGGACAGAATGCCTTTGAGATGGCCTTTGTTGTCCAGCACCGGTATGGAGCTGTATCCAACTGACGATAATACCATCAGCGCGTGTAAAAGTGTATTTTCAGTTCTGATTGTTGCTACTGAGCTGGCTTCGAGCATCAGCTCGGAAGGATCCTCATAGAGAAAAGCTTCGATATATTTGCCGATCATGGCGTTCCTCCATAATCATATACTTCTTTAATGATAGGAAATTTTAACCTGATGTACAAGCTGAAAGACGGTAACAAATTGTGAACAATAGACGAGAAATGACACAGAATTGCAATAATTAGCCTTGTTAGACCCGGGGGATTAATAGGGGATTAATAAAGGCAGCCTAATTGCAATACACCATTGAGGCGTGATATAATGACATACTATATATTGTATCTTGGCCAGCTGTGCCTTATTTTACACAGGCGTAGCCGGTTCGGGGTGCAGTAGAATATTCACCTTAAGTTAATAAATTATTAGGAGGAAAAAATGAAGAAAACAACTAAGTTGTTCGCTATTCTTCTGGCCTTGGTAATGGTGGTTGGTCTGTTTGCCGCTTGCGGATCCAAAGAGACCGAGAAAACTGAAGCCCCTGCCGAGAAGACAGAAGCGCCGGAAGAAACAAAAGCACCGGAAGAAACAGAGGCACCGGACGAGACAGAAGCTCCGGATGTCGTGGAACCGGCTAGCGATACACCTCTGGTAGTAGGTTACAACGCTTTTTCGCAAAAGTTTAGTCCCTATTATGCAGACACTTCTTATGACAATGATGTCGCCGCTATGACCCAGGTCAGTCTGATTACCAATGACCGCGCGGGTGAGCTGATGCTCCAGGCCGGAACACCTGCGGGACAGGTTTCTGAGTATAATGGTGTACCTTATACCTATTACGCTATTTCCAATCTCGAGATCACCACTAAGGATGAAGACGATGACGGCACAATTGAGGAGACCGTCTATAATTTCAAGATCCGCGATGATATCAGATTCAGCGATGGCGAACCCCTAACCGTTGATGACGTGATCTTCACTTACTATGCCTATTCTGATCCGATGTACACCGGTTCTTCCACCCTGTACTCCGTGCCGATCCTGGGCATGAATGAATACCGCACTCAGACATCAACCGAATTGGGTCAAAAGTATGCCGGTATTTTCCAGGACATGATGGCCAAACTCAATCCGGCAGAGCCTGCCGAAGGCCTCGGCTGGGATTATGAATGGAAAGAGGGCGATAGCTTTACTGCTGAGCAATTAGCTTGGGTCAAGGAATATGTCGACCAGACACTGCTTAAAGATCAGATAGCGCCTTTGGTTGAATTTATTTACAACAAATACGGCGTAAACTATGCCGCCTTCATCGGTAGCGATCCTGACACTCTGAAAGCGAACGAGGGCCTGCGCACTGCTTGGGCTATGCTCATGTGGGGCTTCGGTGATCCGATTGAAGTTGATGATGAGATCACCGGTCTGAAATCGACAGTAACTGTGGACGATGAGGTTGTTTTGGAGAAAGAATGGGATTTCAAATCCGAACAGTATCCGACCGCTGATGACTGGTATGAGCTTCTGATGGCTTCATACGGCAATAATCCTTATGCTGCGGCAGCCAGAGAGATCGGTTCCGATCTGCGTCCCAATGTCTTTGAACTCGGACAGAACTTCACCCTCGAGTGGGGCTCTAAGGATGCGGACGCTACAGAGGGCGGCGTTCCCAATATTTCCGGCATCAAGAAACTCAGCGACACTGAGTTTGAAGTAACTGTAGCCGGCTATGATGCCTCTGCTGTTTACAAGCTCGGCATCAATGTTACTCCGCTGCACTACTATGGAGATCCTGCTCTCTACGATTACGACAACAACAAATTCGGCCTCGAGTTCGGCAATCAGGATACGATCACTGCCAAGACCGATTTCCCGCTTGGCGCCGGCGCCTACAAGTATGTTAAATATGAGAACAAGACCGTCTTCTTCGAAGCCAATGAAGATTATTATCTTGGCGCGCCGAAGATCAAGAATGTTCAGTTCCGTGAAACCAAAAGTTCTGACGCAGTGCAGGGTATAGTCAGTGGTACCATTGATGCTATTACACCCTCATTCAATGCTGCTACCGTACAGGAAATCAGTGAATCCAATCCCAATGGTGAGCTGGTCGGCGAAAAAATCACCACTATGCTCTACGACTTCCTGGGCTATGGTTATCTCGGTATCAATGCTGATACAGTGCTGGTAGGCAACGATCCCTCCTCTGAGGAATCCAAGAATCTGCGCCGCGGCTTTGCTACTGTCCTGGCTCAGTTCCGGAATGTAACCAATGAGTCTTACTACGGCGACCGTGCTTCGACTATTGAGTATCCGATCTCCAATACCTCCTGGGCCGCCCCGCGTCCTGCAGACGAGGGCTATCAGAGAGCGTTCTCAGTCGATGTCGAGGGCAATCCGATCTACACCGAAGGCATGTCCAATGAAGAAGAGATAGCTGCGGCAGTCGAAGCTGCCAAAGGCTTCTTCAAGGCTGCCGGTTTGACCTACGACGAAGCAAGCGGCAAATTTACCGCAGCTCCGGCCGGTGCCAAGCTGCAATATGAGATCATCATCCCCGCTGACGGTATCGGTAACCACCCGGCTTACGGCATTGCCACAGCTGCTAAAGAACAACTTGAAACAATAGGCATTACCCTGGATATTAATGATCCTGCAGATTCCAATGTTCTCTGGAATAAACTCGATTCCGGTGAGCAGGAGCTGTGGACCGCTGCCTGGGGTGCTACGATTGATCCGGATATGTACCAGGTCTATCACAGCTCCAATATCGTCGGCAAAGGCGGCACGGACAGTAACCACTACCATATCGCAGACGCAGAGCTCGATCAGTGGATACTGGACGCCAGAAGCAGTGCCGACACAGCTTTCCGCAAGCAAATCTACAAGACCTGCCTCGATAGGATTATCGACTGGGCAGTCGAGATTCCTAACTATCAGAGGAAAGACGGCGTTATCTTCAGCACGGAGCGTATCAAAGTTGATACTCTGCCTACCGATTTGACACCGTTCTATGGTTGGATGTCTGAGCTCTATAAGCTGGAAATGCAATAAAAAGTAATTCTTGATACTTGGCATAGCTTCGGCTGTGCCAAGTCTTTACAAGAGAGACAGTTTTTACTGCCAAGTCGCGTGGGCCCGCCGCTAGCGGCGGGCTCACCTGCTTGTTAGGCAAGAGCATGTACTTAGATGCTATGAAGGGTTGAGAATATGCGGAAATATATTGTCAAGCGCCTATTGATCAGTGTCTTTATTCTGATATGTGTGACACTGATGATTTATATTCTGATGCGCAATCTTCCTACCAGTTATGTTTCAAGTATTGCCAGACAAAGAGCAGCAACGGACAAAACTAAAAGTTATCAGGTCTGGCTGGATGAGTTGGAAGAGATATACCATATGAAAGATGGCTATCTTGAAGGTTATGTCAACTGGGCCGGAGAAGCTGTGAAGGGGAATTTCGGGGAAAGTTGGCATTTTAAGCGACCGGTAACTACGGTCTTCAGGGAAAAGATCTGGTATTCAGTGGTTCTCAATATTATCCAGTGTATTTTGCATATCGCGATTGCGATCCCCTTGGGGATCAAAGCGGCGGTGAAGCAGTATTCGCGCACGGATTATATGATAACCTTTGTCTCCATGATGACGATCTCATTCCCTACCTTCTTCCTGGCTGAGATCATGAAATATGTATTTTCGACTAAATTGGGCTGGTTTCCTCTTTACGGCATGATTTCGAGAAATCATGAGTTTTATTCGCCTTTTGGCCAGACGCTGGATGTCGGATATCACTATATACTGCCTGTTGTAGTTTTGGTTTTTTTAAGTATTGGCGGTCTGGTTCGTTATACCAGAACCAATATGCTGGAGGTTCTGAGCTCGGACTATATTCGTACAGCCCGTGCCAAAGGGGTTGCTGAGAATAAGGTGATCAATTACCATGCTTTCCGCAATACCTTGATTCCTGTAGTGACAATTCTGGGGGGATCACTTCCTTCCCTGTTTTCCGGAGCCATGATCACTGAGACTTTGTTTCAGATCGAGGGAATCGGTTATACATCCTATCAATGCATGACACAGGGCGATGTGCCCTTTACGATGTTTTATCTGGCTTTTATGTCTGTGCTGACTTTGGTCGGACTGCTGATCCAGGATATTCTCTACGCTGTGGTAGATCCGCGAGTGCGTATCAGTTAGGAGGAGGCAGATGAGTAATCTAGACAAGAAAAAAGATAGTCCGGACTTGCTGGGCAAAGAGACTTCCGATCGGGAGCGGGAAGAACTAAAGCAAGCAGCGGAGGCGGTTACACAGGTCACCGATGATGAACTGGCTCTGGATGATGAGCGCAGAATCAAGGTTCTATCTCCCAGTGCTTTGGTCTTCCGCCGTTTTATCCGTAACCGTTTGGCGATCGTGGGTGTAGTGATCTTGCTGTTTATGTTCCTGTTTTCTTTCCTGGGCGCTGAATTATCTCCCTACGGCTATCAGGAGTTATTCTACACAACGGAGGAACGCCTGCAGGATTTTGGCGGCATTCAAAAAAATGAAGATTTACGCTTCCTGATTAGAGAAAATGCCGAGTATTCCTCAGGAGCCAGAGCCTATTTGCTCAAGGCAATCGGCGAAGGCAAAAGATCTTATGAATATAGCGGCAAAGTCTATGAAATTGAGTCTTTGTCTGATCGCGTTTATCTGATTCATTCCGCATCAGAAGTTGCTTCCGTTATGCAATTAGGCAAAAAACTCATGTTTACAGCCCATGAGGAGGTGCCTGCCGGGTTGGAAGAAGCTGCAATAAAAGCCATTGGCCAGGGACAAAGCGAAATTGATTTGGCGGGTCAGATCTATGCGATTGAATCTTCCGGCAGGGAATATACAATATATTCCACTTTGCCGATTGCCTTGGGCAGTTACAATGTAGTAAATTTCGACAACCCTGAATCTAAAAACAGCTTTGATTTTCAGCTTGCCATTGAACAAGCTGTTCTGGCCGGCGCCGGCAAATATATGGTTGAAGCAGAGGGCAAGAACTATGAAGTTGAAGTAGATGAGGAAGGTCAGGCGGAGATCAGACTGGACAATACTCTCTATGCCACTTTATCGTCCCATATGGTAAATGCTCTCAATCAGAATCTCCATCTGCCGATCGGTTTTGTGGCCGAGACTCTCAATGCGATCGAAAATAAGAGCAATACCTTTACTTACACACTGAATGGCGAGGAGCGCGAATTTGTCTTAGAGATCAGATATGAGAGATGGGTAATCCGGGAGATGGATTCGGTGACTGTGTATAATATCCGTTCCGCTCCTTCAAAGGAGCATTGGCTGGGGACGGATGCTACCGGCATGGATATGTTTACCCGCTTGATGTACGGTGGCCGGGTATCGTTGCTGGTTGGCTTTGTGGTTGTCTTCATCGCTATGTTCATAGGAGTTATTCTGGGTGGACTTGCAGGCTATTTCGGTGGTGTTGTCGATATGGTGATTATGCGCCTGGTGGAGATATTTTTCTGTATTCCGACTCTGCCTATCC
>JAAZGH010000213.1 GCA_012511325.1 Clostridiales bacterium
ATTCTATACCGTGATAAATCTATCACACCGCTGGTTAAAGCGAGCAGCGATTCTGAGGACACAGCTTCCGGCGAAGTATAGACAGCAGCTGGTCGTTGCTTCGGATGCACTGGCGAGATAGGATGAGGATATATTTCTGATGCAGAATAAAAAACACAGTCTGGTCTTTTTCGGCACGCCGGAGTTTTCCGTCGTCGTTTTAGAGCGCTTGAAAACAGGAGGTCTGAAGCCGGATCTGATTGTGACCCAACCGGACAGGCCTCAGGGAAGACACCGCAAGCTTACCGCGCCGCCGGTAAAGCTCTGGGCGTTAGAGCAGGCAACATCCTGCTGGCAGCCGGAGCGCGTCAAAAATGAGGATTTTCTCTCCCGGCTCAGAACTTTTGCCCCAGATCTGATACTTACGGCTTCATATGGACAGATACTACCCCAGTCATTATTGGATATTCCTGCTTTGGGCTGTCTGAACATCCATCCGTCTCTGCTACCTTTGTATCGTGGAGCGGCACCGGTTCAGGCGGCTATTATTGCCGGCGAAACTCTGACGGGCGTTACTGTAATCGAGATGTCGGCCGGGATGGACAGTGGGCCGATCCTGGCACAGCGCGATTATCCGATCGCAAAGGATATCACTGCGGGCGAACTGATGTCTGAACTGGCAGTAGTAGGCGCCGACATGATTTTGGATTTGCTGCCCGCCTATGTACGGGGGGAGGCAGAGAGCCGGGAGCAAGATCATAGCAAGGCAACTTTTGCCGGCCTGTTGACTCGTGAATGCGGCAATATTGACTGGTCTCAATCAGCTCGCCAAATTCATAATCTGATCCGGGGAACACAGCCCTGGCCCGGCGCCTATACATTCTGCAATGGCAATAGAATCAAGATTATTTCCGCGACATTGGCAGATGACTCCACTCAATCTTTTGCTGCCGCCGGCACTATTGTCAAATGCGGTGATACAATTACAGTTGCAGCCGGCAGCGGACTGATAGCGTTAAAGATGATTCAGCCGGCAGGGGGCAAAGTTATGCCTTGTTGCGAATGTGCTCATAATTATGCTGCCGGAACGCCCCTGGGTCAGTAAATGGTCAGTACCCGTCCGCCTAAACGAAATTTTTATGATCTGACTTTGCCGGATATTCATGCCTGGTGTGATTTGCACGATCTGGAGCCATATCGAGCCGAACAGATTTTTGCCTGGCAGAAGAAAGGGCTGCCGGAATTTGCGCAGTTTTCCAATCTAAGCAAGGGAATCCGCGCCAAATTGCGCGCCGATTTTGATCCGATTCCGCTGGGAGTTAAGGCAGAGATTGAGTCCAAGCTTGACGGTACCGTCAAATATCTCCTATCATTGCGCGACGGCAATATGATCGAAGCAGTCTTGATGCAGTACCGATATGGCAACGCAGTCTGCATCTCATCCCAAATCGGATGCCGAATGCAATGCAAATTTTGCGCTTCCGGCGGACTGGGTCTGGTCAGGAATCTGACGGCCGGTGAAATGCTGGCTCAAGTTGCCCTGATTAATAGATTGAGCGCTGACAGGATCAGTCATGTAACTGTGATGGGTATCGGTGAACCATTTGACAATTATCACAATTTAGTTGAATTCCTCCAACGCCTTCGGGATCCTCTTGGCCTGCGTATCAGTCTGCGCCGGGTGACCGTGTCAACTTGCGGCATTATAGATAAAATGATAAAATTCAAAGATGAAAATTTGCCGATAACGCTTTCAGTTTCGTTACATGCCCCGAATCAGTCCCTGCGCAAGAGCTTAATGCCGACGGCTGAGAAATATCCTTTTACGAAACTGATTGACGCCGGTGAGAAATATGCCCGCCAAAGCGGTAGGCGCATTACATATGAATATGCATTATTTGCAGGTATAAATGACAGTAAAGATCAGGCATTGGAACTGGCAGCTGCATTGCAAGGTAAATTGTGCCATGTGAATTTAATTGCTGCCAGTGCGGTTCCGGGAATTGATTATCGTCCGACTTCCAGGGCAGGCAGAATGAGCTTTAAACAAGTCCTGGAGGAGAATAAGATTAAGGTCACACTGAGGCGCGAGCTGGGAACAGATATTGCCGCCGCCTGCGGCCAATTAAGGAGAAGTCACGAAAATGCTGGAAGATCTGCATTATGCAGCTATGAGCCGCAAGGGGCCGAACCGGAAAGGCAATGAGGATAATTTCGCCATTGTCAGCAGGGAAAAGGCTTTCCCGGTTATTTTGGCAGTAGCCGACGGTATGGGTGGCCATTTGAACGGGGAACTGGCCAGCAAGACAGCAGTTGATGAGATCAGTGAGCTTTTGTTGCCGCTGCTTCCTGAACAAGATGACAAAGCAACAATCGTGAAGGTGCTTGAAGATACGATTCAGACAATTAATATCAATATTTATAAAAAGTCACTGGAGAGCGAGTCTAACAGTGGAATGGGTACAACCTTGACCTGTGCCGTGTTCTATCCGGAAGTACTATATATCTGTCAGATTGGCGACAGCAGATGTTATGTGTTCCATTCAGGACAGCTGGAGCAGTTAACCAGAGATCACACTCTGGTGCAGGAGATGCTTGATTTGGGCGAGCTTGAACCGCAAGAGGCGCGTTTCCATGCCCAGCGCCATATCCTGACCCAGGCACTGGGAGCTCCGGATTATGTCAGGCCTGATGTAATTTCGCATGATATGGGACACCATGACCGCTATCTGATATGCAGTGACGGTTTACATGGCTATGTTCCGGATGAGGATATAATGTGGGTTATTAAGAATTCTCTTACTGCCAGGGAAGCGGCTGAGAAGCTGGTGGATATTGCTCATACTTCCGGTGGCAGTGACGATGTAACTGTAATCGTGGCATTTAGAGGAGCAGGAGGGTCAGATGCGAAAGAGTGATTATCAGCTGGCCCCGGGTTCTGTGATTGATGGGCGTTACCGGATTGCGCGCAGTCTTGGTCAGGGCGGGATGGCCTCTGTTTACCTGGCTCAAGATCTTGACTTAGGCAATCTTGTGGCTCTGAAGTTGATGCATGATGAGCTTACGGAGGATCCCGAATTTATCAAACGCTTTGCTACTGAAGCCAGGGCG
>JAAZGH010000257.1 GCA_012511325.1 Clostridiales bacterium
GCCGAGACGCATCGCAGCCTTGCTGCGCTGGATGCCGCTGTCCGGGTCATACACATTGCCCCGCACCTGAATTTGGTAGCCGGAGTCCGCGATCTGACCATCCGTAATAATGAACTCATCCGGCACACCGGTGAGTTGGATGTTGTCCATGCGGAAGCCTCCGGTAGTGCCGCCGTATTCCGGGCCAAGAACAAAGCGGATGAAGACACGATCCAGTCCCTTCGGAACCACATTGTTAAACTCAATGAGCCGGATGCGCCAGTCGGAGTAATCAGTCATGGTGTACTCCGGCCAATGTTCGCTAGTTTGGAACGTGCCCTCCACGCCGCTGGCCGACCACTGGATGGACACATTCTCGAAGCTGTAGCTGCCTCCCTTTTCTGCCCAGGACAGGGTCAGCTCTTCGGCCGCCACCAGCGGCAGCTCGAACTGAATCCACGGCACATTGGTAGCATTGAAGCCATAGCCGCCGATCCCACTCATGTAGAGAGCGCCTCGATTGGGTTGCGAGTATTCGTCGAAGGTGTCATTCAGTCCCGTGCCAGCGTCATTTGTACTGACCAACTCAATCGGATAATTATCGCTCCACGTAATCACTGCGTTGGTGAAGAGGCTTCCCCACCAAGGTGCGCGGCAGGCTTCAGGCGAAGCGCTATTGGTAAAGCTCCAGGCGGAGAAGACCACTTCGCGCAAGCCGGGGCTTCGCTCAATCGCTTGGTACGGTTCTGCCGAACCCACCATCAGGGCGGTATCGGAGCCGACCACCGGCGGATCCGTGTCGTCGTCGTAGGTGCGGAACGTGATGAACCCGCCCAGGCCGACCAGGCGGTCGTATACCCCGGCGGTCGTCAGGAAGTTGGTATAGCCCTCGGCGGCATCGCCGTCCCACGTCCGGTAATCCCAGTCATTCGTGACGATGATGCGCGGATAGGACATGGGCACTTCGGCGTCCTCCATGCGGCGCATGATGTATTTTTCGCCGTTGCCGCTGTCCGGGGCGATGCCGCAGGCGTCGATCCAATGCTCCGGATCAGCCACGTTGAACAGGCCGATCACGTCGTTGCCGCTGACCTGCAGCACCAGATTGGTGGTGATCAGATACGGCACGGAGTTGGAAATCAGCGCGTTCGTCATGATCGGCAGGTTGTGCACGAAGTTTTCCGGCTCGCCGTTGAGAACCAGCAGTGTTTCGCCGTGCGGCAGCCAGTAGTCCGTCGCCGACAGATGGCACGGCCGTTCCCAGTCGTTCAGCGTGTAGTCGTCGTAATGGTCCGGATTCATCTGCACCATGAGCATGTACTGGCTCAGATTGATGTCGCCGCCGGTGCCGTTGTAGAGCTCGACGTATTTATCCTGGTAGTTGCCTTCGCCGAACTCGCCGAAGAACAGATCGCCGGCGCCGGCCTGCTCCGACAGGACAATGGTGTTGGTTTCCTTGCCGCTGGTGGAGACCGCCCAGACGCGGGAGGTATAGACCGCCAGATCGACCTCGTTGGTCGGCAAGCGTTCGGTGACGACGTTGGTGAAGATCTGCTGGCCGCTGGGCAGGGTGTTCGAGAGCCCCGCGAGAATCACGGGGTTGTACAGCCAGTTCGTGGTCTCCAGATCCAGCAGGGTGAAGCGCGTTTCCTGGATGCCCCGGCGGTGGTACACCACGAACGTCACCGGATAGTGGTTGGTCGGCTCGACGAGCTGGCCGTCGCTGACCATGTTGGTATGCTCTTCCAGCCAGTAGTTGTACACGCTCGGATAGGTGAAGTTGAGCACTTCGTCCCAGGTGGCGCCCACGCGGACTTCGTCGAAATACACGTGATCGAGCGAAGATCCGCCCTCGGCGGATATGCCGGCGGCCAGCCGGATGCCGGTGAGGGTGCCGGCGCTGATGGAGTCGTTGCTGTACACGGCGATCGGCGCGGCGTTGGAATAGATTTCGGGAATGTCGCCGCCGTCGCGGTGGAAGGCCCACATCCGGACGGTGTGGTTCGTCGGCTCCCATTCGCCCACGATCATGTAGTCCGCGAAGTGGTCGGCCGTGACGCCGTAGGTGTCGCCCGGCGGATTGGTGGTCGTGGCCGTGAACGCGGTGTCCGGCTCGTAGATGCCGGCCAGGTTGCCCGCGCCCGCCGGCTTGCCGAAGAAGATTTCCTCGGTCTCGCAACTCGATCCGCTCATCAGCGACAGGCCGATGAATTTGTCCGTGCCGTCCAGATCGGCGGTCTTGTAGTTCATCATGAAGGCCACGAAGGTGCGGCCGCCGCGCGGGGTCGCCAAGGCGCGGTAGATCTGGCCGGTCACGGGCACGTTGCTGTTGTAGATCCACTGCAGCTTGTTGGCGTAGGGCGTCGGATAGCCGATGGCCCCGGCCAGCAGATTCGTATCGTCGATGTTGAACAGGCCCAGATCGTCGCCGAACCAGGCGCCGTTCCAGCCCTGCCCCGTGGCCAGGCCTTCCTGCTGGGCCAGCGTGAAGGCGTTGGTGTAGGCGAACTGGTCCACGATTTCGCCCCGTTCGTAGTTCAGCGTCTCCACCGGGTTGGTCGCCGGCTCCGCATAGGTCGCCGAATAGGTCGTCCCCGCCGCTCCGTAGAGTCGGAAATAGTTGGTGGAATGCACGGGCACCACCATCTCCAGTCCAGCCGCGGATCCGCGGTAGGCCACCGTGGCATCGCCGACCGCATCGCTCGCGGCATAGTCCGTGCCCTTGATCGGCACGCCGGTGATCGGGTTGGTGGACCACAGCAGCAGCACGGCAGGCGCTTCGTTCAGATCCCAGCCCATCACCACCATTTCCGGGCCGTCCGCCCAGGCCAGGAAGTTGGTGGGAATCGACACGTACTCGGCGATGCCGAACGTGTACTCATTGGTGGTTTGCGTCCAATCGTCGGGCCGGTCGGCGTCGTAGTCGGTGCTGACGACTTCCAGCAGGAACTGGCCGTTGACCCAGTTGAGCAGGTCGCCGTCCAGGGTGGCCGACAGGCCGGCGGCGACATTGCTGATGCCGGCGCCGTCGGAGGCCGGGTTCATGGTGAACGAGCCGTTGGCGATCGGCACGGCGTTGCTGTACAGCGTCCACGTGTTGCTGGAGGCGAAGACGCCGCTCTGCGCATCCATCACCAGGCCTGTCACCACCAGGCCGCCCGGCAGGAACTGGTTGGTCGTGAACAAGGCGGCATCCACGTTGAATCCGCTGTGTTCGGGTCCTTCCGCGTCTTCGTCCACCACGTCGACGGTCATGGACTCGTTGGTTGCGGTCCCCAGGGTCAGGATCGAGAGATTGTCGATCGTCATGCGCTTGTTGCTGGAGGCCTTGTTGGTGAATGAAATCACCACTTCGTCGCTGAAGTTCAGTCCGGTGATCTGGTGGGTGTAGATGGTGGTGGTGTTCGGCGGCATGGCCGTCACGGTGCCGACGACGGTGTTGTTGACCAGCACGTCCACGTCAAACGCCCCGGATTCGGAGTACGGTCGTTTATAGTCGAAGCTGATCTGCGTGCAGCCGTTGCTGAGAATCGGCGATACCAGGGTCCCGCCCGCCCGGACGGTCGGGGCCTTGCCGTCCAGGCTCTGGTCCCAGCGGGTTTGGGTAAAGGCCCAAACCCCCCAGTCCGCATCCGTCACGATCCCGGACAGGTAGGAGGCACTGTTGCTGGACACGTTGCCGAACGTTTCTTCGAGTTCCTGCACTCCGCCGCCGGAGGTGGAGAACCGGAATTCATCGGTCATCGGGATGCCGTTGGAACTGACGGCGGTGACGCGGGCGGTGTACACCCCCAGCGTGGCCGGATAGAACGCCGGCGGGAATCCGGTAAAGACCGTGCACACCGCTCCCTCATTCGTCACGGAGCCGGTGGCGGCGAGCGGAACGTTTTCGACTGCGAGCGTCCCGTCGGGATACAGCAGGTCGAAGGTGGCGCCGAGCCCCTGCACGCCCAGGAGATGATAGAGTTCAAAGCGAGCCGTCAGTTCCCCGTGGGCCGCCGCATGGTCGGTCACCTCATTGACCTCCGTGGCGGCGTCGAGGTCGGTGACCGCGTAGTTCATAACCTCCGGCGGCATGGTTTCCGGATCGTAGCAGGAACCGGTCAAGGGCACGTCCAGGGCGGGCGCGTTGCCCGAATCGTTGTGAAGCGTCAGCGTCCAGTAGAAGTTGCCGCCGCCGGTCGGGACGAAGGACACCACGATGTTCGAGGCCGTTCCGGCCTCGACGGTCAGCGCATCCACGTCCGCGACGAAGAAGGCGAAGCCCGATCCGGTGAATTCCAGGTTCGTGATGTTGAGCGCGGCGTTCCCGCTGTTGGTCACCGTCAGGGTCAGGTTCGACGTCAAGCCGACGCCGACCTGGCCGAAATCCAGGGCGTCGGGAATAACGCCGATCACCGGCGAAAGGATGCGGAAGAAGAACTGCCGCGAGACCTCCCACGGATCGGCATCGAATTCCGGATCGTAATCCACGCCGGAGACCACCAGTTCGTATTCGCCGCCCGGCAGCAGGTTCTTGGGCACGTCAGTGGAGACCGGCAGCGCCACGGCCCGTCCGTCGCCGTCGGTGCCCGCGGTCACCCAGCCGGACGCCACCACGGTCAGGCCCGTCCGCAGCAGGTAGCGGTTGCTGGCGGCGAACACGCCGCTGTCAAGATCCTGGATGGTCCAGGTCAGCGGCAAGCCGCCGGACGGGACATTCGTCAGCACGATGTCCGGACCGGGCGACGATTCCGACGGGGTCACGCCGGCGACCGTCACCGCTTCGATTTCCGGACTTTCAATGTCGTCGTCATCCACCGTGAAGACCATCGGCCTGCCCGAGGCGCCGTTCATGACGTGTTCACGGAGATTGGAATTGGCGATCGCGGCCAGGTTAGTCCATTCCATCGCGTTGTCCACCGGAGCCTGATTGGTCACCGACGACAGGCGGTACAACGTCGTGTCGAGCGCGTAATCGCCGCCGCTGGGGCTAGCGCCGATGGCGTCCAGGGGATCTTCTTCGCCGATGCCCTTCATCAGGAAAATCGAGTCGTTGCCGTTGAAGGCCGTCATGCTGTCGTTGGTCCAATTTCCGCGGGCCAGCAGCGAAGCCTCCGCGCCCGAGTTAACGATCACAAAGGCGGCCCCCGGCTGAATCACGACATCCGGCAGCGCCATGTAGTCGTAGAAGGTGTCCCACTCGGCGGAGTTGTTCATCTTGAAACGGATGCCGTAGTGGCGCAGGTTGGTCGCCGCGCCGGTGCCGTTGTAGATTTCCAGCGCCTTGTTGTTGCTGGCGCCCTCGACGTATTCGGAGAAGAAC
>JAAZGH010000214.1 GCA_012511325.1 Clostridiales bacterium
AAGCTGATGCCGCTGCTGACCTGGATAGTACTGAGACGACAGAAACTGAAGAGGCCGGTTTAACTGATGATGCTGATTCCGACCTGCCGGCGGGCACGGAGTAGGCGGAGATTTAATGATGGCCAACGAACAACCGGTCAGAATGTGTCTCTACTGTCGCAAGCGCAGCAGTAAAGATGAGCTGTTTCGCTTGGTCAGATCTGAAGATGGCCGCCTGATCTGGGACCGCACCGGCAAGGAGCAAAAGCGCGGCTACTATCTTTGTAAGCAGCGATCCTGTGTACAAGGCATATTACAAAGCCGGAAATCTGCGGTCAGGCTTAAACAGGAAGTTACGGAGCAGCTGACGGCATCATTGGAGAAGCGATATGACTCTGAGGAGTCGGCTGGGAATTTGGATGAGCAATGAGAGAATATTAAGTATCCTGGGTTTGGCCCGCAGAGCATATAAGCTGGCCCTCGGCCAGGATAAGACAATAAAGAGCATTCTGGACCGCAAAGCAAAACTGATTATCTTGAGCAAAGATTGCGGTGCCGCAGCGAAGCGCCAGATTGCAGGCAAGGCGAAAACCGCAGGGCTCAGAGTTTTGATTCTGGGTAGCAGAGAGGAGCTGGGCCGGGCGGTCGGCATCTCTGCCAGCAGCGCCATAGGAGTGCTGGATGCCGGTTTTGCAGCTTTGATTGAGAGCGGTTACAGAGAGCAAGTGGAGGATTAAGTCTAATTATGTCGAAACGAGAAGAAGCAGATTCAGGTCTCAGAGCAGGATTTATCTCTGAGGATGAAGCTTTGCGCAAAATGAAAGAGGATGTGCAGACTACTGAGCAGGTAGAGGAATCAGCGCCGGAGCCTGTCAGTCCTGTTGCGCCCGAAAAAAGAGTTGATCCTCAAGATGACGGACCCACCATTGAGATGAAGGGTATCTCTGGCAAGAGCATTACTTCGGTGATTAAGATCGTCAAAAAGTCGCCGACGGAAAGCAAAGAAGCGGAAGCTGTGTCTAAAACCGAGGATAAGACGGCAACTGAGCCTGAGATGCCTGAGGTACCGCAGCCGGAGTCAGCAGAAAAGCCTGAACCGGCGACTGAAAAAGATGCCGCGACCGCTGTGGCGGCGAAGCCGGCTTCAACTAAGAAGAAATCTGCCAAAGCATCTGAAGCAAAATCTGCAGCAACAAAAACCGCTCCTGCCGTTAAAGACACAAAAGCAAGCAAGGATGTCAAGCAAGCGCAAGCTGCTCAGGATAAAAAGGCAGCCAAAGAGGCTGTGGCCAGCGCTCCGCCCCAAAAGGAAAAAGTTGCGCCGACAAAGCCTGCGCCTGCCGCGCCTGCTGCTGTACCTTCGGCAGAGGCTGAGGCAAGTGGCGATGGTGTTTTGAGGGATACGGGAGCTGTTGGGACAAAGCGAGTGACCGGAGCGCCTATCCGACCGCAAAGCGGCAGCTATATCGGACGCGATGCCGATGCTCCGGCAGTCAGTAAGAAAGACAGCAGAGCTGAGCGTCATTCAAGAGTGGCGCAGCCTCCTCGCGAGGAGCGCAGGCGGAGGGATGAACGTCAGACGGGCAGCAGACCGCCGGCCGGAGGCCGTACGCAGACCAGAGATCGCAGGCAGGATGTCGCCTTCGCTGATAAGGACAGGGAAGAGGCTCCGCGCCGAACCAGATCACCTAAGCAAGTGGCCAGACAGCAGCCGCTGCGACAGCCGGAAGATGCCAAAGCTGCTACCCGCAGTCACTATGCGCAAAAAAGTCAGCACGGGCGCAGACAGGAGAGCAGGCGCGATCAGACCCGGCGGGAGAAAGAGGAGATGCTGACGGCTCGCATGAGACGTCGTGCGCCTCGCAATCAACCAACGACTGAACAACAAAAGCAGGCGCAGATCCTGACCAAGGTAAAGCTGCCGTCCAGTCTGACAGTTAAGGAACTGTCAGAGGCTCTGAAGAAGACAACTTCTGAGGTTATCATGAAGCTGATGAGCTATGGCGTCATGGCTACTCTGAATCAGGAGATTGATTATGATACGGCGGAGATAATCGCCAATGAGTTTGAGATAAAAGCGGAAAAACTGGTTGAAGTTACTGCCGAGGAGATTCTGTTCGACGATTCGCCGGATGATGAAGCCGATCTGCAGCCGCGACCGCCGGTGGTGGTTGTTATGGGTCATGTCGACCACGGTAAGACTTCAATCCTGGACTATATTCGCGAGGCTTCTGTTGCCAGTGGTGAGGCCGGCGGGATTACACAGAAAATCGGTGCCTATACGGTGGATGTTGGAGATCAGCAAATCACCTTTATCGATACGCCCGGCCATGAAGCCTTTACTACTATGCGCGCCCGCGGAGCGCAGGTCACCGATCTGGCCGTTCTGGTAGTGGCGGCTGATGACGGCGTAATGCCGCAGACAATTGAGGCGATCCACCATGCTCGCGCCGCTAACACGGAGATTTTGGTGGCGATAAATAAAATTGACAAAGCCAATATCAATATAGACAGAGTGCTGACCGAACTGGCGCAGCATGATCTGATAGGCCCTGAATGGGGCGGATCGACAACTATCGTCAAGGTCTCAGCCAAAACCGGTGAGAATATGGATGAGCTGCTGTCGATGATCTTGTTGACAGCCGAGGTGTTGGAATTAAAGGCCAACCCCAATCGTCAGGCTAAGGGCACGGTTATCGAGGCTAAATTGGATCGCGCCCGGGGTGTAGTGGCCACTCTGCTGGTACAGAGAGGGACACTCAGTATCGGTGATACGATTGTGGTTGGTTCTCAGATCGGACATGTGCGCGCTATGCATAATGACAAGGGCAAGCCGCTTGATGTAGCCGGTCCCTCAACCCCGGTTGAGGTCATGGGCCTGTCGGAAGTTCCTGAAGGCGGCGAAGTCTTCTATGAGGTCGAGGACGATCGCACAGCCAGGGCGCTGGTCGAAAGACGCAAAGAGCAGGAACGGGAATCCGCCCTGAGCACTTCTTCGCGCATGTCTCTGGATAATCTCTTCGCCAGCCTGGGCAGCGGTGAGGTCAAGGAGCTTAATATCATTGTTAAAGCTGATCTGAAAGGCTCAGTTGAAGCACTGACTTCCTCACTGGAAAAATTATCTAATGAAGAGGAGCAGGTCAGAGTCATCCACGGCGCGGTCGGAGCGATTACGGAGAGCGATATCCGGCTGGCCGAGGTCGCGAATGCCATTGTCATTGGCTTCAGTGTCAGACCGGCGCCTAATGTGCCTGAACTCGCTGAAGCAAGCGGGGTGGATATAAGATTGTACCGTGTTATTTACCATGCCACGGAGGATATTGAGAACGCGATGAAAGGCATGCTTGAGCCCGAGTTCAAAGAGGTTGTGCTGGGTCATGCCACAGTGAGGGAGGTCTTCCGCATTTCAGGTGTCGGCAGTGTTGCCGGTTGTTATGTCACAAGCGGCAAAATCGTCAGAAATAGTGAGATCCGCGTAGTACGCGACGGTATCGTTATTCACGAAGGCAATATTGATTCTCTGCGTCGCTTCAAAGACGATGTGCGCGAGGTAGCAGCCGGATATGAGTGCGGCATCGGCATTGAGCGCTTTAACGATATCAGAGAGGGCGATCAGTTCGAGAGTTTTGAAGTGCAGGAGATCAAGCGGGATTAAGCGGTTCGGTTTTTGACGAAGGCGGCAGCGAGGCATACCTGCCTCTGCCAGAGGGAGCTGTGTTATTGGTACGAATTGAGGGCTGCACCCGGGAGAAGAGATATGTCAGAGAGAAATGTGAGAGTAGCCGGTGAAATCCAGAGAATTCTGTCCGATCTGGTCAGAGAGCTCAAAGATCCGCGCAAACCGCAAATGTTGTCAATCACCGGCGTCAAAGTTACAAAAGATCTGAGTGTAGCTACCGTTTACTATAGTGTCTATGGCGGCGCGGAAGATAAGGATAAGGCCAGGACGGTATTGGACAGCTCTGCCGGCTTTCTGCGCCGTGAGCTGGGCAAGCGGCTGCGGCTGCGCAAAGTGCCGGAGTTACGTCTGCTCCTGGATGAGACGATTGAGCGTGGTTTTGCCATGGATGCTCTGATTGATCGGGTTATTTTCGCCGACGAGAAAAACAGAGCCAGCAGGGAAAGCCGCACAGCAGACCCGGAGACTGCTGACGGTACTGATAACTGAGGCCGGCAGGCAACTTGTCAGGGGGATATGATGGAGATGAAAATGCGTTTGCAAAATATCGTAGATGCAGTTTTGTCGCTCCGCAATACTGAGGAGCCGATCGGTATCTTTCCCCATCTCGGAGCGGACGGCGATGCTC
>JAAZGH010000215.1 GCA_012511325.1 Clostridiales bacterium
GGGAGTATCCAGCTTCAAATCAAAAGGAATGCCATTTTCTCTAATTGTCGTCCTTAAAAACATATTGACAGCCGTCGTCATGTTAAGTCCCAACTCGGAAAAGATTGCTTCCGCTTGCTCCTTAACGTTTTTGTCAGTCCTGATATTTAAATTCATTGTCGCCATAATCTTAACCTCCTTTTTGAACATATTATACTCTTAAATTCGTCATATATCAACACACTGTCATTATAATGGCTTTATTTTTGCTGAATACAAGGCAATAACTGCTCAGGAATCATATCAAATTCAGTTCTTTTAAATAAAGGTATACTATTAGCAAACATATGCAAACTTAGTCTTTTGCAAAATGAGAGGATTCACAACTCATTGAGAGGAATCAGGAATATGGACGAAATAAAAATTTACGAAACAAGGAGATACGTTCCGCTTGGGATAACGAGAAAGAAGAGTGGTACTTTTCTGTCGTTGATGTGGTTGGAGTATTAACTGAGCAAGAAACACCACGAGGTGCTAGTACATATTAGCCAGTATTAAAAAAGAGATTGAAAGAAGAAGGGAATGAACTGCTTACAATTTGTAAGCAATTGAATCTGAAAGCCACTGACGGAAAGATGAGAGCAACAGATGTTGCTGATATTCAGGGCGTTTTCCGCATCATCCAGTCTATTCCTTCACCCAAAGCCGAGCCATTCAAAATGTGGCTGGCAGAAGTTGGCAAAGAGCGTGTTGATGAAATTATTGATCCGGAGCTCACTATAGATAGAGCATTACAAACTTATCTGCAAAAAGGCTACTCGAGAGAGTGGATAAATCAGCGACTTCAGGCAATTCAGGTTCGAAAAGAATTGACGGATGCCTGGCAGGATCATGGAGTTAAGGAAGGAAGAGAATACGCCATTCTCACCAATGAGATTTCCAAAGCATGGTCGGGTATGACAACTCGCCAGTATAAGGATTTCAAGAATCTTAAGAAAGAGAACCTTAGAGATAATATGTCTACTTTGGAGCTTGTTCTCAATATGCTTGCAGAAGCGACTACAACTGAATTAACTCAAGCCCTGAATCCCCAGGGAGTTGAAACCATGTTTCAAAAAATAAATTCATTTTATGGCAATCGTGTAAACTGACCCACTAAAGCTCCGCTTCTGCGTATCACTGATTGAATTTTTCCTTAAGTTTTTTCCACCAGCTCCTGCGGATCCATTCTCATAAATTTATGCTTGCCGATGATGAACTTCTTTTCATTTATGCGCCTGGCCAGCCTGGATGATGTGACAAACTCCTTGCTCACATTGACCAAATACTGCCGGTCTTTCTGTTCCACCAGATAATAGTAGCCATAATTGTCAACCTTATCCACAAAATCAAACAGACCAAAAACAGGTGACAGTGTCCATTCGATGGCAGTTTCCAATTTGCTGAGCTTCTTTTCGCGCCACAAGGGGATAATGGAATCAGCGTCCGGGAACTTGGACAGCACTGCCGTATCATAACGGGATTTGCGCTTCTTTGATTTCTTAAAGGAGTTGATATCAATGGGCTCGCGCATCACCTCAAACTCCAGCGTGCCTCCGTCGTCCAACAGATAATCAATGGTAACATTCAGCAGTTGCGCTATTGCCTTTAAATTATCGATGTCCGGCATACCATTGTCGTTCTCCCATTTGGCCACGGCGCTGCGAGACACCGACAATTTCTCCGCCAGCTGTTCCTGCGACAGCCCCGCTCTCTTTCTTGAATCCTGTAGTTTTGCTCCGAAAGTCATAATGGCGACCTCCTTTTTTGATTTCACCATACGCAGCCTGTGCCGTCAGCGCAATCCTTTTACCGTAACAGCGGTGTTACTTATCGTAACATCCTCGCTTATCGTTCTGGCAAAGAAACTGGTTGTCTGTTGTTTTTGTGATAACTAAAAACAGACTGGACTCATCCTCTCCATTGAGTTCAAATTTCGAGGCTATTCTCATTCAATAGAAAATCGAAGATGCTCATTACTAATATACCCTCTTCGTTATACAAAGGGGCCAGCGCATCTTTTGTAATGATGATTTTTTTGAAAGCATCTTGGGTCATAAGCAATGAGCGCTGCTCTTGATCTTTTTTTGCTTCGTTTGATAAGCGTAGCGCAGATTGAATATAGTATCTTTTGGAGCCTTTATTGCAAACAAAATCAATCTCCAGCTGCTTGCGTATTTTCTTGCCGCTTTTATCGACTTCATTTGAAGTCACAACACCAACATCGACATTATATCCTCGTACCTTTAGTTCATTAAATATAATGTTCTCCATCGCATGAGTTTCTTCCACCTGTCTAAAATTCAGTCGCGCATTTCGCAGTCCTAAATCCGTAAAGTAGTATTTCAATGGAGTGTTGATATACCTTTTCCCTTTAATATCGTACCTTTGTGCGCTGTCAATCAAAAACGAATCTTCAAAATACTCAATATATTTTTTTATAGTATTCTGGCTGATTGTTTTATTTTTTACACTCTTAAATGTCATAGAAAGCTTGCGTGGGTTTGTCAAAGAACCGATAGCAGACGAAATTATATTCAGCAGCTCCTCCAATTCCGACTTGTTTCTGACATTATGCCTGCCAACAATATCAGATATATATGTCTCTTCAAATAAACTCTTGAGAAAATCTATCTTTTGGTCGGGGGTACCAAATTGCAGAACCAACGGGATCCCGCCATAAAGCATATATTCTCTCCAGCCCGAACTTGTATCTCCGGGATAAACACTCATAAACTCGGCAAAAGTGAGCGGATGCATATGAACTTCGTCGCCGCGTCCGCGGAACTCGGTAATGATATCTTTAGAAAGGAACTTGGCATTGCTGCCCGTAACATAGACATCTACATTTTCCATTCGAGCCAGGCTGTTGAGGACAAATTCAAAATCTCCTAATAGCTGCACCTCGTCCAAAAGCACATAATACATCTCTTTATCTTTGATTTGGCTCTTGAGATATGGGAAAAACAATTCCGGGTCGATATATGATTTGTTTTCATATAAATCAAATGCCATTTCAATAATATGGTCATCCGGGATCCCTACAGATGCAAGGTGATCACGAAACAACTTAGTGAGAAGATAGGATTTCCCACATCTTCGTATTCCGGTAATCACTTTGATTAACGTGTTGTGCTTCTTTGATATCAGCTTATTGAGATAAATATCTCTACGAATCTCCATACCCTTTCTCCTGTTTCAGATTTTTGCAGAATTCCGCACTTTCATTCACTAGAATTATATGCTGGGCAAAGTCAATCTGCAACCAGAAAAATATTTTTGCAGAATTCCGCACTTCTCTTCACTAGATTATTTTTATTTTCCCCAAAACAAGGACAACTTTGATTTTTTCGGTACATTGACCACTTAGAATAAAATCTATTCGCTAGATTCTTTAACAGGAGACGCCGAACGGCTCGAGAGCGCCTTCGGCTGGAATGCTGAGGATTTATGTAGTTTTTGATGAGGGGTTGTGTGACCTGCGTAGAAGTTAATACTTCCCTGATTTTTTCCTGATTTTTCTCCGTGTTTTCCTGTTATTTTCTGTCGTCCGAACCTAATGTCTGAAGGTGTGCCAGCCGCAGTGGGCGGACAGATATTCCAAAACGGCGGTGGCGCCGATGCTGTTGCCGTAGCGGTCGAGCGCCGAGCCGAAGGCGCCAATGCCGAGACGATGATTGACCACTGCCATAATGCCGCCTCCTACGCCGCTCTTGGCGGGGATGCCGACTTTGACGGCGAAAGATCCGCTGCCGTCATACAGGCCGCAGGTGAACATCAGGGATTCGGTGATCCGGACGGCCGAGGTGGAGATTACACGCTCGCCCGAGGTGCAGTCGATACCGCCGTTGGCCATTGTGGCGGCGAAGCGGGCCAGATCGCGGGCGCAGACATTGATCGCGCAGGAACGGGTATAAAAGCGGAGCGACTCATCCAGATCGCCAATCAATAGCTTCAGGCGCTTGAGTTCCCAGGCCAGAGCATGATTGCGCTCGCTGTGGGCACATTCAGAACGATAGACTTCTTCATTGCAGCTGATCTGTGGATTGTGGCAGAGGGAGCGCACTCGCTGCAGGAAATCGTCAAAACTCATCTTCGTGGATAGTAGCGAGGACACGACAATCGCACCCGCATTGATCAGCGGATTGCTGGGCTTTTCCGAGAATTCGCCCAGAGTGGTCAGTTCGCTGAAAGGGGCGCCCGATGGCTCCATACC
>JAAZGH010000022.1 GCA_012511325.1 Clostridiales bacterium
ATTTTTCATATAGATTTATTGTACTCATCAACATTCATGCCGGCAATGATAACGGCCTATGTGGTAGCCCTGATATCAAATGCAAGTATATAAAAGCATATGTTTTCATGTCTCACAATAGATGTCTCCGGCTCCGGGGGGACTTTTTTGTTTTTAGGGAAAACTAGATGCCAATAAATATCTAGTTTTGAGTATAATAGTTTTTATTAGGTGAACTTGTAAAAAAATTAGGTCAAAGAAATGTATGCTCAGCAAATAAAGTTAATAGAAGATATTGATGAGTCATTAATTGTCAATTTGGGCGGTGATGCACTCATTGATGCAAATTTGCTGGCAGAAACCATAAAGGATGTTGTTAATCTTGTCGAATACTCAAAACGGGAAATATCGCCACGCACGAATGTTGAATTAAAGGTTGATGCCTTTCAGCCTGGTAGTTTTGAGATTGCTTTTAAGGCAGTTTTTGACGTATTAAGTTCAGATGCAGCTGGTAATATTGCAGGTGTTTTAGCTTTGGTAATGGCTGCTGTCCCTATTATTATTAGGATAACAAAGCATCTAGGAGGCAAAAAACCAAGTAAGATTGAAAAAAAAGAAGCAACTAATTCTGTGGTGATTCATAATAATGATGATGTTGAGTTAACAGTTAATCAAAGTATTTATAATATCTATGCAACGCCAGATTGTAATTCAACAGTAGCTAATATGTTTAATCGCTTAGAGACAGATGGGACTAGGGAAGATTTTAGGATTAAAACAAAAGATGTCGAAGAAATTGTAGACGCAAAAGATTTCAAAATACTGTCGCTGCCTACCTCATTAGAACCTCTCATCGATAGGGTGAACGTACAAAAGATCAGTAATATTGAAGTAGATATTAGAAAGCCAGATCTAGCTGGTCGGTCACAGTGGGGTTTGTACCTAATAAAACAGATTGATGCCACCATGGAAGATGAACGATTTATTGAGGAAGTACACAACGGGGAGCATCATTTTGGGGCGAATGACAAATTAATTGTAGATTTAAGGATTGAAACCATTTTAGATGATAGAGGGTTATCAATTGTTGGTTCAGAAAGATATTTTGTTGAACATGTGCACGAGCATGTACCATACATAGATAGGCTCACTGAGGACCAACTGAGCCTCTATGATATTTAATTTGCACAATAATTTTTGCCTCACACGATCCAACCACCAAAAGGCGGTTTGCCTTTCTCCTTTCTACTATAATGTAGATACTGAGGTGTGAAGGATATTGAAATGAGCGAAGAATCATCAAAAACAACACCAGATAAAGAAAAATCGGATCAGAGTTTTTCTGATCGATTCAAAAAATTTGTACTCTGGCTTAAGAAAACACATAAGGCATACAAGTGGAGTATTTTTATTGCTGCACTTTTTGGGCCCTGTCTTTTAGAGAAGTTCTTCGAAAAAGTTATTCGATGCAAACCATTTAATAATATATCTGCTGCAGACTGGGTGATGTACTGTGCTGCAATTTGTGGAGCCTATGCGACGCTACTTGCTGTTGTATTGAGCATTCGTGATGCTAAGGAATACCGAAAAGAAGTTGCAATTAAAGAAGTGAGACCTTACTTAGTTTTTGAGATTAGTGATGCTGACAAAAAAGAATTAAGAAAAATGTCGTCGAGAGTCAGACCATTTATTAATTTTTATTCTGAAGTTATTGACGGTGAAGAATGGCTAGAGTTGGACAACGCATATAAATTATCTATAAAGAATATTGGCCATGGACCAGCAATAAATATTATATTGGATACAATGTCAGAAAAAATACTGAACTTTGACTGCCAGAAACATTTAGCGGCTAATGAATCATATGAAGTAGTTTTCAAGCCTAAAATCCCATTTTCTATAGAATTCAATGAAACAGAACAGGAAGAAATACATTTTTTAACACATGAAATCGTAATTGATTACTATGACTTGTTAGGTACAGATTATCGAGTTGAGACTACACTAAAACTTATTTATACGGATCTAGATAGATACTTTATCCTTAGCTTGGAAAAAGAAAGAAAGGAAATTTGAGAACAATATAATCTTGCTTGATAAAGTGCGCAGTCACCTTACTAACCGCCTAAGGGCGGTTTTGTTATTATTCCCCTGATATAATGTTGGTATAAGGTGACGGATCAAATTGTTCCATAACTGCAGTATTTGCGACGTTTACGGGGCACCTAGTTATCTTCGACCAGATCGTAAAATACGGATTCGGGTATGATTTCAATATCTTGACCAGCTAGAGATAAACTCTCGGCTTTTTTGTGCTTGTTTGATTTTCCATCTTTGATTGACTTGCAATAATCGTTATTGCCAAGTATCAAAAAGTTCGTACGCTTAGTTACAGAGTTTTCGCAGGTGCCACCACAGTTAACAACAAGCTGCGCAGCTTCACGTCTGATCATTTTTTCGAGTGTTCCAGTAAAAACGCAGACTTTCCCAAATAAGGGATGGCCAGGATCTGTTTCGCCTTCTGCTTCAAGTAGTGAAAAATCAGTTTTTTCACTACGATATGTCTTCTTATATGGTCCAAACTCACGTAAAAACGGCAAGAGCGATTCATATACCTGCTTTGTTAAGTAACAATCGGGGATTGATCGATGCATATTTGAACTATCGAAGCCAAAATGATTTACTAGATCGATTAGTCTATGTCGTTCTAAATTGCGCAAATAATGCCTTGCATAACGCATCGTGTCAATAAAGTCATTAGGTAGTCTGCCGTCAGACACATCATAAAGAAAATTAATATCAAAGTTAGTATTGTGTCCTACCAAAACATCGTTTCCAAGAAAAGTCAAAAATTGATCAATTACGGTTTCAGGTGAAGGCATGCCTTTAAGCATTTCTGAAGTTATGCCGGTTTTGGCAGTAATAAAACTATCAATCTCATATCCTGGATTACACAGTTGTTGAAACTCAGCGACTACTTGACCCTCGCGGACGCGTAATGCGCCATACTCGATAATGTCACAATAATCAGGTATGAAGCCTGTTGTTTCTACATCGATAACCGTGTAATCAGAGAGATCTGCATATATATTATTGCCCTTGTTTTGTCGGATGTTTGAACTCATGTTGGGTCTCCTGCCATTTATTCGCCTGGTTACTTTTGGACCTTTTGTATGCTGTAGTTTCATTTATGTTATCAGTTCCGGATGATCAAGTCATCCGTTCTTGTTTAACCAATAGGAGTTTCATTCTACCGTCATTCACGGTCCAGATTACTAATAAGTCATGCCCGTAATACGCAAAATGATGTCGATATGTAGTGCTATTTATCGAGCAATGTCTATCTGCAGCAACTGAGATCGAGCAGTTTATTTAGTAATCTGTTGCCACCAGAAAGGTGGAGATTTATATTATAAACATTGATAGAATAATTACTAAGTACAATGTAGTTCTTCGCCAAGTGAAATTACAGGGATGTGGGGGATTTGCACAAAAAGCAAGAATGGTTATGTGATTTTACTAAATGCAGATATAACCACTGAAAAACAAGTCCACACGGCAATAATCAATTATGTCACTTCATATTAGGGCACCTTGGTGATCGGCGGTATTTAACAGTCGTCAAGAAAGAAATTGAAGTGGATCGGATGATGGAGGAATTTTTTGAATGTCTGAGTTACAGACTATAGCTCTATAATGATGCTAAATTATAAAACAGATCAGATATGGCCGGAAGTTTAAAAAAGAAAAGCATGAAGATAGTTTTTAGCTTATCAATCGCACTGATATTGTGCCTTTTGATTCTAATAGGTTGTGCAGAGAAAAATGAAAAGACAGCATCGGAACAGACGACTACTGAACAAACTACTGCAGTTGAAATGACAACTACTATAGTGGCACCCCAAACCACACAAGCGTCAGAAGAACCTATCCAAGAATCGAACAACCTGTTAAATGAATATGACGCTTTCATTGAAGAGATGAAAAAAGAAAGTGAGAGATTAGAAGATATTTTGGATGAAGGAGATAGGATTAAGGGTGAGTATTACAAATGGATTTCTGAGTCAATTGATTTTGTAAAGCCCCTTTTAGAAGCTGGAGTACCCGCTAAAGATGAATTAATCAGACTAGTTGAGACATGGATTGAAAGGGGTGATATTATTGCTATTCAAGCCATTGCACATACGGACGTTCTTTTCTCAGACATATCTAAAGAAATGGCAGCGATTGTGGTGGATGGTGCTAAGATCCATAGAGATAATTATCTGAGTGTAGCGGAAGAGTTGCTTGATAAGCTAAAGTCTTCACATTTTAGCGCTGACGAAGTGTATGAGCTGTACGAAAAAATAGTTGGCCATCTGTTGAGCTTAGCAAACCCTTCTGCAGTTGAAACAGCCTCGACACCAACTGAAACTAAGACCGAAGATGTATCAACAGAACGCCAAAATGCTTTACGAATAGCTGAGGATTTTTTAAGCACTATACCCTTATCCAAAGAAGGACTGTATGATCAACTGTTATTTCAAGGATGCAGCAAGGAAGCTGCTAGATATGTTGTTGATAATATTGAGGTTAACTGGAAGGATCAAGCGCTAAGACACGCAAAAGTTTATTTAAACATTACGTCTTTTTCTAAAGAGGACTTATATGACCAGTTGCTTCTCGAAAAATATACCAGAGAAGAGGCTGCTCATGCGGTGTCGGTGTTATTTAATTAGTAATTAATAGATAACAAAAAGCCGCTTCCCTTTCGAAAAAAGCAGAAGCATCTAATTTAATGAAAGAATGGAATATCTAAGGAGAAAAACATGAAGAGAACATTGTTAGTCCTATTAGCCTTAGCACTTGTTCTAGTATCTTTTGCATGTAGCAAAAAAGAAGAACCTACGAAACTAGAGTTAACTGTGGAGAAAACAACCGCAGAGAAACAAACGGATCTCGAAACTGAGAAGGTTACAGAAGAGCCTACAGAAGCACCTACTGTCGCTCCTACAAATCCGCCTACACCAACGCCAACACCAGCACCGACTCCAAGTCCAACGCCAGCACCAACGGAACCACAAATAGTAAGAATAAAGAACGGTGACACCATAAAGTCAGCAGAAGTTGAAATTAAAATTAATTCTGTGAAAATAAAAAAAGAAGTTTATCCACCAGATACGTCTAGCTATTATACGTATTTCCCTGCTGTCAATGGAGAAGTTTATGTCTTCGTTGATGCGGATGTCAAAAACTTAACTAAATACCGTATTAGTTGCGAGGAAACCTATTACGCAGTATTGACTTACGGTGATGGATATACTTATACAGGTACACATATAGTGTTGAGGGATAGCGCTAATTATACAGATTTGGTACGCATATACGGCATTGATCCCCTCAAAACGGATTTTGTCGGTTACCTCTTTTCTTGTCCTGACGAGATCGAAACCTCAAATAAATCACTTGAAATTCAATTCTGGACAGGCGGTAAATGTTTTTTTTATAAGCTACGATAATTGCACAATATTATAAAACCAGAATAACAGCCGGCTCCCCCTGCCCTCGCGAAGCACCATGAACCGGCAACATAACAGTCCCCTAGCCTTCAGGTATAGCCATACTATGTTACAGGCTTCTTTGTGAGGGCTGCTTTCTCTTACTGCCATTGTAAAGAGGCAAGCAAGATAGGGCTATTTATCAGTTGTTTATGTTCCAAAATGAGCTCAAATAGCCTCTATTTAGGCCAAATTATCAGCTAAATTGCAGTAGATTTATCAAATTTTACCGCCGGGGTATAAGGGCACACCCTTAAAGAATAGCTGTATTTATCATAAAATATGCAGCTATGCATTGTGTAATGACAATGTCATGACAAATGCGTATCTTGTAGTTGGGCAACCCGTGTAATGACAATGTCATGACGCATAAAACCGGGAGAAAATACTCGGAAAATACTCGGCCTTCACGCGCGTGCGTAAGTAGAGCAGATGAGCTTATCACTGAAGAAAATACCGGAGGAATAACCGCCTTTATTCCCCGGAAGTTCACCCCGGAATAACCTTTGTTATTTCTTGAGATAGCAAATGCCATAGATAAGGAAGACCGCCCGAAAGCCTAAAAAAGAGTATGAACCAGTATTATTAGGTCACGCTATATTGGTAGGTTTTGGGTCCGTTTTAATTCCGTTGTTTTGGGGTATGGTTAGTTACTTGCAGCCTAAAATATTAATAAAATCGTTTTCAGTAATTATAGCTATGTTAGATTTACCTGACTCTTTTAAATCTATTGCTTTTTTAAATTTTGATGAAAAAATACCCTCTTCTGCTTCTTCGAAGGCAGTATTGGCAACAACCAGATAATTTGTTTTTAGTGTTACGCTGTTTTTATTAATACCGCCTCTGCGATGAACCTCAATCATTGCTTCCGCTCTTGTCATTATTTCCATGTCGCCTGTATATGCAAATTGCAGACCAGCTAAAGCGCTATTAAGTGGCTCACAAATATCTAAATTCATATCTTTAACACTTGGTGCGTATTGATAATTGTATGACTTTCTTGACTTTTCATAGCATAAGTCTGTAAATGTATTGTCAGATATAGCACCAGGTATAATGCAAAACTCCTCTAAAAAATCAGAAAGTTCATAGCCTGAATCTGTAAGCATATAATTTAGCAAATGGCCACAGGCAATAGCATCAGCTTCAGCGTTATGGTGATTAAGAGCGATTCCGGTAAATCTACAAAGACGGTCAAGGCTAATAAAGCCACTATTCAGGACTCTTGATGCCATTATCATTGTGCATAAAACAGGGACTTCAACCGCTTTGAAGTTTTGAAGTTTAGCAATTTTAGTTAGACAATTCATATCAAAACTTGCGTTATGACAAACATAATAATCAAAATCTAAATTAATTAAGTTGTTTCTTATTTCACAATATGGCGGGCTATTAACTGTCATAAGTCTTGTAATGCCATTAATTGCAACATTAACTTCATTGAAATAAAAAGGTTCCGGTTTTACTAAATAGCTGCCACTTGATACTATTTTTTCATTATCAAACAATGCATATCCAACAGAACATATGCTAGATTGGTGTTCATTGGCAGTTTCAAAGTCCAGCGCAAGATATTTCATATGTTTTTATTTACTCCATAAAAAATCTTTCCTGCTTCTAGATTTTTGCGGTAATAGCAGGAAAGTTTGATTTCAATATCTTCACACAGACACTTTTTAGCGTCTGAACATTGCACATATTTTGAGCAACAACCAATTGGGTCGGGGCCCAAAGTGTTTGTGCTCTGGACTACTATATCTGAAATAATTTTATGCAATTCGTCTTGTGGAAAATTGTGAACAAATAAATAATCTACTTTATTTTCCCCGACTAGAGGATGCTTAAACTCAGGCAAATTGTTTTTTGGCACTTCTAGCCTAGTTGTAGTTTTTAGGTAGTGTATCTTTGCAACTGTTCTTCCTAATATCCTGTAATAAAGATAGTCGTTCTTTTTTGATCTTTCTGTTTTCAAAATTTCATTAGTAAGATTCAAAGACTGTAAGGCCTGATTAAACATATCTGTAATAGATGTTGCAAAACCATTTCTCATACAAAAAACTCCTCCATAAATCTAATCCGCTTCGATTTCCTTCTCAATAGGTGATAAGAGTATTTCCTATCATCAAAGTGCCCTAATATGATTTGACACAGCTCATGAATTGCAGCGTGTGGCTATTTCTCAACGATTTAAGTCTGTATTTAATAAAATAGCATAACCGTTCTTATTCTTTAGGGTAAATCCTTTGGTTTCCTGCAATCTCACTTGGTGGAGAACTACATGTCGACATATTACATTACCAAAGAAAGGTAGATGGCTTTATTAAGCATTATCTATAAGGTCTAGCCAGTCTTCTGGCATACCAAGATGATGTAGGTTAATGGATTCAGCATTTTCATTTATGAGCTTTTTCAGTTCATTAAAAAAGTATGACCACTTCCCAGTACCATTATAGATTCGTTTAATAACTACTAGACGAGGGAATATCCTGTTTTGAATATGTTCTTTGTCATCGATGAGAAATACATTAGGGTATAGCTTCACGTTCTTTGTTAAAGATATGTTATACAATCTATTTGAATGAGCACATCTATTGCGTAACTCACACAAACTTTCTAGCCAACCAGGAAAGCGACGAACATCTGAATTAAAGGTACGTGCAATAGGTTTTTGTATTCCTGTCTTTAAATTACCATAAAATTTTGATAATGCTCCGAATGTAAGTGTTTCTACTGCAGCCCAGATTGGCAATTCTCCATATTTTTCAATATTGTGCTTTACACAAGGAGTTGCGCTAGACGCATTTAGACCACTGTAATATAAGGAAAGAAAGGCCAAATGCTTTTTCTTATCAGTTACCAGCTCAGGATTCAAGTGTGCAATGTTACCGTAGTTAGTGGATAGATGATAAGAAATTTCAGCTCTTAATCTTATCTCAATTGGCTCAATTACTTCAAAAAATAAATGTCTGAGTTTCTCATCAAAACAATAAATATCATATATTTGCTCTATAGTAGAGCCCGGAAAGAAAACGTCATCCTTGCGAAGCCCAAGACTATATGCGCTTAGTCGATAGTAATTTGTAAAACGAAGAATGTTAATAGCTTGGGCATCATTATTGATGATAAGACCACGCTTTCGGAGCGTCTCTAACTGCTCTGAGTAATTTAGTGCTGGTTTCATATTGTCATTATTCATAAAAAAGACCCCACCTGGTCCGCATAGTTTAGAGGCGTGTGGGGTACTGTCAAATTAATAATACCATGCCTCTATAAAATGCGTCAAACTTTTTTCTTAAATCTCAGGCAACAATCTGGTTACTAAATACATTGCCCTATCTCAGTTGCTGCTAATAGACATTATTCGACAAAAATACTATATGTCGACATCTTCAGTCAGGATCATTTTTAACTCCTCGATACTATTGTACCGATGCGAATACTTAAAAAATAAAGTCTGTTTTAAGGCTTGTCAAGTCACAAAGATATTATTGCCCCTAGGCGAAGATATACCAATGGAAAGGGCGGAGGTAATATCCTCCGCCACATGTTGAAGTACTATCGCTATCTGCTTACATAGATTTTAAAAGCTTTTTTGCCGTAATCTCTGGCATATATCACGTTTCCTTGTCGCTCCTTTTTCGAAGCACGTAAGATGTACCACCGGCCTGTATTCTTATCATAATACATATTGGACCTCCTTTCCGACTTGCAAAAAACTGCTTGATCTCAAGGATGCCAACTGGTACACTTAAATTGGATTATAAAATGTAGTTGACAATCAACTCAAGGAGAAACACCGAGCAAGTCATATTTGTTTGGTGTTTTTTCTATTCTACCAACATAGGCCTCACCCCTTCCACGTTCCCATTTGATATAATGCAGCATCCATTGAAACGCCACACTCCACCTCAATTTGAGAAGCTGTCATGTCTTTGCAAAGATGGTATGGCACTAACACCTCACCGGCAAAAGCCTTCGCTTGCCATTCTGAAGACCTATACGGTTTGATCGTTTTCATATCAAAGCTTCGCGCCATAACCACCATTTGGTCTGCATGCCAGAGCAAATGAAAGCATTCATGAAGAATCGTTGCACGATCTCTGCCTATCCCACTTTCTGCACCATCATAAACATCTTCGCGAATGAGTATTTTATTTGCCTTTGGAATAGTAATTGCATGCTTTGTACCTAAAATATGAGATTCAACTACTTCCCATTCAAAACCTTCTCGCCATATAGGCATTACGTGTTCAAGGAAACGCATTACAGGAAAATACACTGTGTCTATACATCCCATTTGTTTGCGCACATACATTGCCATTCGTCGAATGTTATTTCGGGAAAGAGGTGCCACCAAATACTGAATCTCTGTCATTTATTTCCCCTCACTCCTGGATATAATTTTTCTAATTTCCTCAATTTGATCAGCATCTAAACTGTCAAAATGCCTAGCCATTGAAACTATTGCCTCTCTGCCTTCCATATCGTATGTCGACAAATCTATTATTTGTTTCTGGTGAAAGTCATATTCTCGTTCTGCCCGTATAAGATCGTAATAAATTTCCGAGGTTAGAGAATACAATTCTTTTATTCTAGCCGTAAAGTTAGCAGGCGGAGCTTTCCTCCCGTTTTCAATCGATGATAAGAAGGCTGAACTAACTTCCAGCTTGTTCGCCATGTCTTTTAATAACTCATCCTGGTCTATGCGTATTTTTCGCAAAATCTTACCATACTGCGTAGCCATATATGAACCTCCCTTTCAAAACTGCGTTTTTGCATAGTTCTTCTGCTCCGCTTAACCTATGCTAGTTAATATTTTACACCACTTTTAGTTAATTTACACCTTTTAAATATTACAAATCTATTACGTTATTCGATTTTCGCCTAGTTAACTTTGCATAAAGCGTTTTCAAGGCCCGTTTACATCAATGCCGTGCTTTTGCTTTCACTTGAAATCAGGACTACCACATAGACCGTTATCATTGCCGACATGAATGTTGATGAGTACAATAGAAATAAGATCAACAGCCACAATGACAATTTGAAGAAGCGTTAAAGCGATTGACCGAACTTGCAAAGATTATAAAGAGACTGATATAGATGATTAATGTTGAGTCAAAAAAATTCCAAGAATTGAAGAATAGGTACAAGGCCGTAACCGGCCAAATCTTACCTATGGAAATGATTCCCCTTTCAGAGTCCTATGAAACACTGGAACAGCATGTAGAAGCTTGTGAAAAAGCCGGTAAAGATATGCTTCCAGAAATCTACGGATGGGATCTTAGTGGGAACACTTTTTATTAACTCAAGGAATTCATATTTTTAGATCGAGAGTGGATTAAATGTATATTTCAGAGGATTGGCTAGTAAACCCTGATAACATGGAAAAAATACACCGGCTTATTTCGGAGCTATTCTTCTCGGATATTATCATTATTGGGCTTGACGATAACAACGAGGCTATTTTTGAAGAGAAATTGCTTGAAATGGGCGAAACCATTTTAGTTGAGAAGCTAAGAGCGGGAGAGCTTATTTTGAGACAAGCTTAAGATGAAGCAATTTAACCCGAAGAGCGGTCAAAAGGCCGCTTTTTTAATGCACTAACTTCTGCATATATATGAGCTATATTACATAAATAAACAAAAACGAACTTCACAAAATACAACCTGGAAGTATGCAAAAAAAGTAACTCAGGCCGTTAAGGTGATCATTATGAAAGAATTGATGACCAGTCAGAACAGCTGAGCGACAAACAAAAGGCAAAGGTTTATTGTTCAGGCGCAAAAGAATACATATCATGGTTGGACTGGGAGGGTGTGCGTCTCACCCTTTACTATTAGGACAGCTTTCCTCGAATTTTGTCTTAAAAAGCATTTACAGATTTTCCGGTAGATATTTCTTCTCAATATCGAAATTCAATCCAACCATAGCAGGATCAATGTCGTTAGCATCCAGAACATCCTTCAGTTTTACGAGTGCAGATATGTGCCCCATTTTGCGACCAAAATCAAATTCGGTCAGCGTTGAGGCATCATCTTTCGCTTCGCAAGCATCCTTTAGCATTTCAATATATTCAATCAAAACCTCTTTCTTCACCACTTTTCACTCCTTTTCTCTCAAATAACGAGTGGCTGGCATCCTCTGCTCTCAAATCTGGATAAACTGACGAAAAGCAATTTGTAGCTATAACTTTGTCGAATTCTCAAGTAGATACTTCTCTGACTCTTCGCCGGTTAAGCTCTCATACACTTTGTATTGTTCCAATGTCAATCCTAAGCCCTTAGCTTCTATACCTTGTAGGTACTGCTCCCAGTCTTGATCGAGTTCGATGATTTCTTGCTCGAGCTGCCCCTTTCCTTTATAGTCCATTTCGATGCCTCCCAATGCTTTTTTAACTATCATAAACTAATTAAAAGCATAAAAGGCACAAAAAAGTCCCCAGACACCCGAAGACACCTGTTCAACGCAACAGAGACTCCCTAACATGAACGTGAGAGAACATCCAGCAGATACTCATACTTTGCTAGTCGTTAGACAAATCGAGTAAGGATTATTCATGCTCATTTTTTAGGCAAACAGCTGATACTTACAGCAACAAATATTGATACTATTTTGATACTGATAATTAGAATAACCGGCATAAAACAGCCAATAGTATCACAGGTTAAAACTAGAAATAGCGTATTATCAGGTATTACAAGTGTTTGATACTAAGATATCGAGCCCGGTCGCTCCCACCACCGTAAAAGCCTTGAAACAACGGCGTTTCAGGGCTTTTATCGTTTATACATTATGCAGAAATTAATGCATATTTATCGTTTGTGTGCAATTTGTGTGCAGCCGAAGCGACGCAGATAGTTAATGATTCCGGTTTTCAACATTTCTGTAAATATACGTGTAAAACAGGTCTTTGGCGTGACCCTCGTTCCGATACGTGACCGAATACGACGAGAAACGACCGAATACGACGAGAGTATTGTGCACTGAATATCTAGCTTTTACAATCGAATTAGGGTATCGGAAGCAGACTTCAGAACCAGACTGAGGAGGGCAAAGCAATAAAAAAACGTTTGATTGCCAGATCTCTTATCGGACTCGCTATTGGCGCTCCTGTCGCGCATGCAATTACTATGCTGGTAAATTACTTCGCCCGCGGCCAATATCTCGTCTGTATGCCTGAACTTACGGAAAAGCTTGGGCTTGCCGGAGCCGTAATTGTTCAGACTCTGCTTGGTGCAATATTCAGCATGATAGCTTTCGGCGGGATGTGTTTTTTCGACATCGAGAAATGGAGTCTGCTGCAAGCCTCAATGGCCCACTGCGCGCTGATACTCGTTGCATACATAGCAGTAGGACTGCTGCTGCATTGGTTTTCCTTCGACATCATACCCATACTGATAATGGCGTTCATGATAATCCTGGTCTATGCGCTGATATGGCTGATCATGTATGTCCTCTGGAAAAGAGAAATCCGGGAAATGAACCGCCTGGCGGAAGAGTATAAAAAGGGTACCGATACAAGCGAAGATTAGCCTCATACATTAGCCCTGCCCTTTGTTTCCCGATCATGCCATAAACGGGATCTCCCATACTTGGGAAATAAAGCAAAGCGAGTACAAGAACAATTTGCGCTCGCTTTTTTATTAGGTTTCCTGACCGAATACGACGAAAAACAACCGAATACGACGAGAGTATTGCCCATAAAATATCCATTCACTACAATCGAGTCAAGGTGTCGGCAACTCGTGTACGCCATTTACGTAAGGAGCTACGGCACCAATGTCATAAGCATCTAATAATGGGATGGTAGCAAAATTAGGATTTGCAGAAATCATTAAAATGGTGCTCTAAGAAGTTTATCAAAACAGTACTAGGAGGAAAAATGAAAAGAAGAATATTTGCAACACTGCTTACGCTTTGCATATGCCTTGCGCTTTTGCCGACGATGGTGTTTGCCGATGCGCCAAACACTTATCACACGGGCGACATTGCGGTGATTAACAGCATCATAGATGCGCATCCGGAGCTGGACTGGGCAAAGGCACCGGCGAATGGTTCTTCCAAGCCTAACGATTGGAATAACAAGGTCTATTGGGATTACGGTGTTTCACCACACCGGGTAACGGAGCTTTATTTAGAAAACTTTAGCCTGACCGGTACACTGGATGTGAGCGGTCTGACAGCTTTAACTCACTTGTATTGCAACAACAATCAACTGACCGGACTTAATGTGAGCGGTCTGACGGCTTTGACGCGGTTGGATTGCGGCAGGAATCAACTAACCGGCACGCTTGATGTGAGCGGTCTGACAGCTTTAACTCACTTGTATTGTAACAACAACCAACTGACCGGACTCAAACTCAACAGCACCGTAACATATCAAAAAATCTCGGCCTATAGAAATTATATGGCAGACAGCTCTGCAGTAACGGATGCGCCATTTAACTGGGACGATACAGATTATAGATTTGATCCGCAGCATAAGATTTATACAATTACGAATATTCTGACCGATATAACAACCGATAACCCCGCAACTCACCGTCTTACGAGCGATCATAAGGACTATGAGGCTACTCTTACAGCAGATCCCGGTTATCTGCTCCCTGAAGAAATTGATGTTAGAATCGACGGAGCCAGTCTGACCAGAAATAAAGATTACACCTACGACAGCACAAACGGCACATTGAAAATTTTTGCCGCAAGTATCAACGGGGATGATCCGCAGGCAGTCGCTTTTAAGCCAAATTCCGCTGCGAGTGGCGGAAGTATGCCTGGTATCAGCGGAGAGATTGAGATTGAGGCAGTGGGCGTACGCATACCCATCTATAGCGTATCAGTACAAACGGAAGGTAGCGGCACAGTCTCTTCAACGCCGAAATCCGGCACTAAAGGAACGATAATCACCCTGAAAGTTACACCCGCTTCCGGTTGGAAATTTAAGGAATGGCAGGTTGTACCAGGTACCTTAGGCATCTCCGGAAATAAGTTCATGATGCCGGACAGCAATGTAGTAGTTAAAGCCATATTTGAAGCTATCTCGGCAAAAATTTACTCGATCAGTGTCACAGGCGGCGAAGCGCGTGTAAAAGGTGCAAAGGTGAATAAGGCAGAAGCTGGTGTCAAGGTTGACCTCATCGCCAATGTGCCGGAAGGCAAGGTCTTCGATCAATGGGTCATTCTCACAGGTGCTCCGGAATTGGTTTTAAAGGACTCAAAGGCAGCCTCTACAAGCTTTACAATGCCTAATAAGTCGGTTGTGCTTCAAGCTACGTTTAAGGACAAATCGGATGTGGAAGAAGGAACGGTCATATTTGATCCTGCCGGCGGCAAGTGGGAGGATGGAACAACCACATCCAAAAAAATCACGGCAAAGGTTGGCAACAAAATAACGATCGTTGAAGCCCCTGTCAAAAAAGGCTATAAATTTCAATACTGGAACCGGAAAGGCTCAAAGTATCAGCCGGGCAAAAAATATCAAGTACCGTCAGGAAAACATACATTGACTGCCGTTTGGGCAAAAACAACCAAGTCGACAGATCAGGATCAGACTTTGCCGAAAACGGGCGAGAACACGGGAACCCATCTGTGGCCGAGTTTGCTGCTCTTTGTTGCCAGCGGGTTACTGTTAGTACTGCGCAAGAAGATATTGAAGCAAAGAGATTAGATCAACAAGGCATACACTAAGACCCGAAATTGATAAATGGGAGGGAGCTGAATATTGATTCGGCTCCCTCATTACTTCACGGTATTATTATTAATACTATAATAAAGGCAGCGAATACTAGATTGAAGCGGTGATCGAGCCGGTAAGCAGGATTAGTATGTGCTTGAGACCAAGCTCTTCCGACACATACAGAGGATATCCGCTCGCTCCGGCCAGGCTGTTTTTCTGACATGCTTTAGAAATGAGGTGCTTTTGAAAAATAATATTTTCGATACGGCGTTACTTTTTGAAGGCGGCGGAATGCGCGTCGCGCACTCGGCGGGCGTAACCAATGCCATGCTTGAATGCGAGCTTTATTTTGACTATGTATGTGGTATCTCTGCCGGTTCGAGCAATGCTGTCAACTACCTTTTACGCGACAGAGACCGCACAAAACGCAGTTTTGTCGACTTTGTCGACATGGACGATGTGATCGGCGTGCGCCACTGGCTCAAAGGCGAAGGATATTTCGCCGCTGAATATTTGTACGGGGCGGCATCATTACCCGGAGGGCCTCTGTACTTCGACTTCGCTCGTTTTCAAGAGAACCCAGCTGAACTGCGCATCGGCGCGTTCGATTGTGAGACCGGTGAGACAGTTTATTGGAAGCGTGACGACATAGAAACCGTCGATGATTTACTACGTATGGTGCGATGTTCGTCGACAATTCCTCTTATGATGCCTAAAGCGAAATTTCGTGGCAGAACTTATGCCGATGGCGGTATCAAAAGCAGCGTGCCTCTCGACATAGCTCTGCGCGACGGATACAAAAAGTTTTTCATCGTTCTGACACGTGAGAAGGGCTATCGGAAAAAACCGATGAGGACACAAAGACTACTCGACCGCAAATTTAAAGACGAGCCTGTCCTGGCGGATAGCCTTAACCAGCGCTGGCAAAATTACAACAAGCAGATGGAACAAATAGAGCAGCTGGAAGCAGAAGGAAAGGCCCTTGTCGTTCGTCCGGAGCATATGCGCATCCGAAGCACAACCGCCAATCGCGTCAAGCTGGAGGAGAGCTATTGCGACGGCTACCGTCTGGCTATGCGTCAGATGGACGCGTGGAAGACATTTTTGTATAGATGATGCGTATGAGCTAATTAAGATAGATAAGAGATATTATGGATATTCCGACTGTAGAAAAGATGGTATATGCCCCCCTGCTGGAACAAGACAGTATCCTGCTCGCAGTCTCGGAGGGATGCAGCTACGGTAAATGCGCATTTTGTGATTTTGCGAACGACAAATATACAGTTTTTCCCTTGGAATGGGTAAAGGCAAATGCCAAGTACCTAGCGGCGGAATCAGGAGAAAAGTCTTCGCTCTTTCTGCTCGGGCAAAACTCCCTGTCTTTGCCCACGGCTCACATTCTGAAGGTGCTCGAATTCATACAGGAATTTTTCCCTAAAGTCGACAAGGTCAGCATGTATGCGCGAGCGGAAGATATCAATTCCAAAAGTGAGCACGAGATGTTACTGCTGCGGGATTTCGGCCTCCGAGCTCTGCATATAGGCCTCGAATCCGGCTGTGATGAGGTGCTTGCGCTCATGAATAAAGGGACAACAACCTCCGAATTCCTGGAAGCTTGTCGAAAACTTGATAAGCTTGCGCTTTCCTGCCACCTTACAACAATCGGCGGTCTGGGAGGGAAAAAACACTCAGCTACCCATATTGAAAAGACCGCGGAGATTCTAAATCTCATCAATCCCGCGAGTATATGGCAGCTCAAACTCCTTATCTGGCCGAACACCCCACTTGCGGAAATGAGAGAAAAGGGAGAATTTATCGAACTCTCGCCTCTGGAGGTCTTGAAAGAAGAGAGAGAACTGCTGGCAAGACTGGAATTAAAAAACTGTTTCTTTATGGATACCACCGTCCTCAATAAATACACCCTAATGGGGCTTTTGCCCGAGGCTAAATCCTCGATTATAGCTGCAATGGACCACCTTATAACAGAGGACAGCCCTTAGAATTTACACATAGCGTCACTGTAATGTTGAGTGTGAGCGCAAGGTTTATTTGTTTGTCTCAGGACAGCTTCGCGCAGCATACTGATATTAATTGTACAAATAAAAACACTATGTTAAATTAAAAGTATGAGATAAGCTTATATAATTACGAGGAGGCAATTCTTATGAAAAAGAAGGTCTTAGTCATCCTTGTTGCAATGCTGGCATCTCTCGTCAGCATTTCGGTAGGCGAATCGGATTTTCGCATAACTCTGGGCATCGTAGTAATGGCTGTTGCCATACAGGTGTTCAACTTCAAGAAGGTCATTCCCTTCTCTGTCTGGACCGGTCTCTTCGTCTGCCTTGCGCGTGTTGCCTATGTTGCCACCATAGGCACTGACTTAAGCCCGGCTCTCATTGGTTCCTATTTCTTAGAAATAGCGTTTTACATAGGCTATGGTCTCATCTACCATTTTGCCATCCTGTATAACCGTTCAAAGACTCCTATTCCCCTTGTGCTCGCCCTCGTCCTCTGTGACTTCGGCGGCAATTCAATGGAATATCTGCTGCGCTTCTTCTATATGTCTGAGGTCTGGAGCGATACATCGCTTGTCACCCTGCTTCTGGCAGCGATCAGCCGATCTGTAATCATTATTCTTCTGACATGGCTCTTACAGCAATTCGTTTTTAAAGCAGAGCAGAAACAAGAGGAGGAACAAGCCTTATGAGTGAAATTAATTCCATTGTCAAGATCATAAGCGACTTCATTTGGAACAATATTCTGCTCTTTGCCCTGCTGGGTGTCGGTATCTTCCTCAGTATTAAGTTGAGATTCCCTCAATTGACGCGGCTTTTCCCCAGCATTGCCAAGTTAGTGCGCGATATCCGCAATAAAGTCACAGTCAAGGAAGGTGCGATGACACCCTTCCAGTCCCTGGCTACTGCTGTTGCGGCTCAGGTTGGCACCGGCAATATCGTCGGTGTTGCCACAGCCATAGCTGCAGGTGGACCGGGTGCCGCCTTTTGGATGCTTATATCTGCCTTCTTCGGTATGTCGACCATCTTCTCGGAAGCCGTCCTGGCTCAGGTCTACCGTGAAGAGGAAGACGGTGAGTTAGTCGGCGGTCCTGCCTATTATATCCGAAACGGCCTCAAGTCTAATTGGCTGGCCATCATCTTTGCCGTCCTCTGCATTATCTCCCTGGGCATAGTTGGCATCATGGTCCAGTCCAATTCCATCGTAACATCTCTCTCCGATGCTGTCGGTCTGTCCAAACCTTTTATCACTGTTGGTCTGGCAGCCCTGGTCGGCGTTATCCTGACAGGCGGCATGGGCCGCATTGCCAGCTTCTCTGAGAAGGTTGTGCCTGTTATGGCCTTCGCTTATATCTTAGGCAGCCTAATCATTATCCTGCTTAACCTTAACATTCTCCTGCCGTCCCTGAAGATGATTATAGTCGGGGCCTTTACCCCGCAGGCCATAGGCGGTGGTGTCCTGGGTATTACAATCCGTGAGGCCAGCCGCTACGGCCTGGCTCGCGGCCTCTTTTCTAACGAAGCCGGTATGGGCTCAACTCCGCACTCCCACGCCGTCGCCATCAATGACCACCCGGCTGAGCAGGGATTTATCGCCATGATCGGTGTCTTTATTTCTACTTTCATCATCTGTATGTCAACAGCCATGGTTAATATGCTGTCAGGCAGTTATAACGCTAATATTCCGGCCGGCGAAATGGCTAAAGACGCCGTCCTGATGACACAGAACGGCTTTGCTTCCAGCTTCGGCAACTTCGGTGCCATCTTCCTTTCTGTCTCTCTGTCGAGCTTTGCTCTGACTACGATTGTCGGCTGGTACTTTTTCGCCGAGTCAAATGTTAAGTTTCTAGGCGGCAATCACAGAGGCCTCATTACAGGCTTTAAGATCGTAGCCATCGCCTTCCTTATAGCCGGTCCCTGGCTGGACGCTGATACAATCTGGAATCTGGCAGACCTCTTTATGGGAGCTATGGCTCTGCCCAATATCATCGCCCTCTTTGTCCTCTCAGGGCTGACGAAAAAGCTCTTGCAGCATTATGATCACTACAAAAAAACAGGCGAAGTTCTGCCCCTGCCCACCTTAGACTCAGGCAGCAGGAAACCTAAGTCCAAGAAGTAGTAGTTTTAAAGATGAAGCACAGGATCTTGATTATTGAGACGGAAATACGGCTCTTTGCCTCGGGATCGCTGAAAGAGAAGCGCCAGTTGCGGCAAAAGATCACAGACAAATTAAAAGCTTCCCACAATATTTCGGTCGCTGAGACCAGGTATCAGGAACTGTGGAATATGATTGGACTGACTATCGCCTATGTGGCGCTTGACCAGAGTGCCGCGGAGCAGAAAGCCGCGGCACTGGAAAATAGCATCTGCGAAATACTCGAGCAGGACGGCAGCGGAGAAATCAGCTATTTATGTTCTGAGATTATTTGACCTCTGTATGCTTAATCCTTTTGGAGAGGGATCCCGGATACTCTCCGTGAATAACGATGGCTTCACCAAGTCGTGCTTCTTTTAAATACGCAGTAGCATTTGCCGCCTGCTATGGCACTAGCTTGTCAGCCAGCACCTGCAATTAGTATTGATTATTATTCTATCCGGAACAGACGTTGACTATTCTCTGTCAGAATCCGCGCAGTCTCCGCCGGCGGCAGCTCCCATAGTTCGGCAATTTTGGCGCCGATATGGGGCAGATAGGCAGGCTCATTGCGTTTGCCGCGGAAAGGTTCAGGAGTTAGATATGGTGCATCGGTTTCGATCACGAGCCGGTCGTGCGGACAGGCGCGGATGACCTCATGCGAACGCCTGGCATTTTTATAGGTAATCGGACCGTCAAAGCCGAGGTAAAAACCTAATTTGAGCAACAGACGCGAGCTCTCCGGACTGCCGGAATAGCAATGCAGCACACCGGGCGGATCCTGAGCCAGCAGACCCTCTTGCCGCGCCCGGTTCAGTATTGTGTAATTGTCCGAGGCAGATTCGCGTTCGTGGATAACGACAGGCAGACCCAGTTCATGCGCCAGGACAAGTTGGCGGTGATAGACGTCTTTCTGTATTTCGCGCGGCGAATGTTCATAATGATAGTCCAGACCGATCTCACCGATCGCCACCACAACCGGCGGACGACCGAGCTCAGCCGCGCGGGCATTAGTACTAATTACCAGATGCCGCAACTCTTCGTGCGTGGCAGAGTCATAATGCCTGGCCTCATGCGGGTGCACACCCACCGCTACCACTAAGCGTTGATCCTCCAACGCCAGACGGCAAGCCTTCTGCGAATCAGCCAGGTCAGAACCGGGCAGGAGAATCATATTAACCCCGGCCTCTTTTGCCTTGGCCATGACTTCTGTCCGATCTTGATCAAAGACCGTATCCTGCAGATGAGAATGTGTATCAAACCATTTCATAATTACAGTCATTGCTGGCGGCCGGCTAAAACCGCAACTCTAATCGGCAAGCTGCTCCAGAGCCTCCAGCTCTTTATCCAGATCCAGTCTCGGGAACAAAGGCTCCGACTGCGGCACGCCCTGCGGGGCACAGTAGAGATCCAATTCTGTCGCTGATTCCCAGTCGGTCAGGGAACGGCCAACAGCATTCTGCTCCGGAATACCCAGCGCAGCTCGGATTTTCCCCGGCGTGCCCGGCATGAAAGGCTCGATCAGCACGGCAACAATCCTCTGCACATCAGCCAGATTATAGAGTACCGTAGCCAGACGAGCCCTTGCCGCGGGGTCTTTGGCCAGAATCCAGGGCATTGTCTCATCAATATATTTATTCGTGCGCGAAACCAGCGCCCAGATCTCAGTCAGTGCCTTGCTGTATTGCAGCTCATCCAGATCAGCCGCGACTTTCGGCGCCAGTTCCAGCGCCTGCTGCCGAAGTTCGGAATCCGGATCACCCTTCTCGCGTTCATCAGGCAAACCGTCCGGGAAATATTTGCGGATCATGGCCGCTGTGCGCGAGACCAGATTGCCGAGATCATTGGCCAGATCGCTGTTTATACGGGCGATCAGGGCTTCCGTGCTGAAATTGCAATCAGAGCCGAAAGGCACCTCGCGCAACAGAAAATAGCGAATAGCATCGACGCCATAGCGATTGCAAAGAATCACCGGATCAACGACATTGCCCTTGGACTTCGACATCTTGTCACCGCCGAACAGGAGCCAACCATGCCCGAAAACCTTTTTGGGCAGCGGCATATCAAGCGCCATCAGCAGAGCGGGCCAGATGAGAGAATGGAAACGGACGATTTCTTTCGCCATCAGATGGATATCCGCCGGCCAATAATGCTCAACATCCGTCAGTTCAGACGGAAAGCCCAGTGCCGTCAGATAATTGAAAAGAGCATCAACCCAGACATAGGCGACATGCTTATCGTCAAAGGGCAGATGCACGCCCCAGTCAAAGCTGGTGCGCGAAACCGCCAGATCCTCCAGTCCCGGCTTGAGGAAATTATTGATCATCTCGCGGGCGCGACTCTTGGGCTCCAGGAAATCTGTCGTCTCCAGCATTTCGAGCAGGCGGTCATTGTACTTTGACAGACGGAAGAAATAACTTTCCTCCTGGGTCAGTTCGACCTCGCCGCCGCAGTCCGGGCATTTGCCCTCAACCAACTGCGACTCCAGCCAGAATGACTCGCAAGGGGTACAGTACAGCCCCTCGTATTCCGATTTATAGATCTCGCCGCGTTCATACAGCATAGTAAAGATCTCAGCCACAGACCGGACATGTTCCTCGTCAGTGGTACGGATAAAGCGATCATAGCTGATATCCATCAGCTTCCAGAGATCCTTAATCGTACCCACAATATAGTCCACAAACTCTTGCGGCGTCTTACCCGCTTCCTCGGCCCGGCGCTCAATCTTCTGCCCATGTTCGTCGGTACCGGTCAGGAACATCACATCAAAGCCCCGCATGCGCTTATAGCGAGCCAGCGCATCCGCCGCTACGGTCGTGTACGAATGCCCGATATGGAGCTTGCCGCTTGGATAATAAATCGGTGTTGTCACATAAAATTTAGGCTTAGCCATAGAACTCTCCTCATAAAATCATATTATACATCAACCGATGAAGGACAGAAGCTGCCGTGAAATGGCTTACCGCTCTCAAACCAGACATATTCCGTAATACCTTGTTTGAGCAGCCAGGCACATGTCTCCGGAATTAAGCGACCAACATTAGCTGTATAATGGGCATCCGAGGACAGGCTAATCAGGTTACCGCCGAGCTCAAGATAGCGGTGCAATACTTCAGCGTCCGGCATAGCCTCTTCCAAGGTGTAGCCTCGCGCCTGTTGCAGTTTCCAGATAGTTCCGGTATTAATCTCCAGGGCCTGGTTATTTCGGATCATCAGACGGAACAAATCATCAAACTCACACATCGCATGCCGGTACAGCATCTTAGGTCTGTCCTGGGGGGCATAGCGGGCGAAATAGTCATAGTGGCCGATAATATTTGCTCCCGTCATTTCTGCGGCGGATTCGGTAATACTGAGCAATATTTCACGGTAGGTGTCCGAGAGAGAAGGACGATAAACTTTCTCCGGACTATGAAAGGGATCATGGCCATTGATAATATGCAGCGATATGATCGCTATATCCCAGGGATAATCGGCGATAAGGGCTTTGAGACGATCTTTGTGCTCCGGCAGATAGCCGACCTCGATGCCATAGAGAAATCCCGGCGGATCGCCCGGCTGACGTTCGGAAGGCAGTCGCCGCCGCGGATACATATCTTCGTAATAAGCAGGCAAATCGATCACCCATTCCGCACCATAGGGTGTCATGCTGCCGATATCGTAATGATCAGTCGCGGCAATCCCGAGCAAACCCTGCGCTGCGGCAGCCTGCATCATTTCCTCAAATGTCTGCCCGGCGTCGGGCGACCACTTTGTCAGATGATTATGTGTATCGACAATCATAATATTATCGCTAGGCAGCACCAGCTGCCTTATCCTCCAGCAGATAGTATAGGGCAAAGCCGGCTCAGCTTCAATCGGAGGCGGTCAAGCCGGCCGGTAAAAATCAGCTCATTATAGAGCCGGATTTTCGCCAAGGAACTATCTTGGCGCGAACTGCCTCCGGGTCACAGTAGCTTTTTGCCAGCTATTGTCCTGTGTCGCCAGCTAATTTTATCCCTGTTTTGCGCAATTTATGTTAAGTTGAGATAAAAAGTACAGGAGACAGGCATGGCAAAGGGAAAACTCATCCTGGTGGCAACGCCGATCGGAAATCCCGGGGATATGAGCCCCCGGGCCAGAGAGGCTCTGGCGACGGCTGATCTGGTGCTCTGCGAAGATACCAGGGTAACAGGCCTGCTGCTGGCGGAGCTGGACCTAAAAGTCAATCTGCTCAGCTATCATGAACATAATGCCGAGTCCCGGCATCCTCTGATTTTAGAGCGACTGCGAGCGGGCGAGACAGTTGTGCTGGTCTCCGATGCCGGCATGCCTTTGATCTCTGATCCCGGCGAGCGCTTAGTGCGACTGATTCTGGCAGAGGGCATCCCTCTCAGCGTCATCCCCGGACCCAACGCCGCCTTGACTGCACTGGCGGCATCGGGACTGGACAGTTCGCGCTTCGTCTTTGAGGGTTTTCTCCCGGCACGCGGCAAGGAACGGCGTACCCGCCTGGCCGAACTGGGAACCGAGCCGCGCAGTCTGATCTTATATGAGGCGCCCCACCGGCTGCTCCGCACCTTGACGGATCTGGCGGCAATGGGACTGGGCGAGCGGCGAATCAGCATAGGTCGCGAGCTGCCCAAGAAGTACGAAGAATATTTATACTTTACTGTTGCAGAAGCGAAGGCGCAATATACGCATACGATGCCCCGCGGCGAATTTGTGCTGATTCTGGAGGGCCGGGCGGAATTCGAGTCACGCCGGCCGATCCGGGAGCAAAGTCCGGCCGCTGCTGAAAATATCGACGACCTGATCCGAGAGCGCTTGGCTGCCGGGGGGCGCCTTCGCCAAATTGCTCAGGAGATCGCAGAGTTGACAGGCTGGCCGGCCAATACAGTATATGAGCGGATTCTGCAGCTGAGAAAAATCAAGCCGGAAAAGCCGCGACTGAGGGATTCCGATAGCGGGATATAATGAACCGGTGCCGTTTGCAAAACAACTATCCGGCTACAATTCGCCTGCTTGACTTTGAAAATAGCTGGTGCTAGAATTAATACGAGTTATCGGATATATATACTATTTCTGCTTCTCAAATTCTTTCACAACGGTCGGTACCCCTCCCGGCCGTTGTGGCCTTTTCAGCCCTCTTCAGTCCTCTAATATGTAATTGAACAAAAGAAACAGGTTCTGTCTCGCGCCCCTCATTTATGCCGGAATATAAATTCGACATCAATGCATTTTGCAATTCAGAACCTGTTTCCCCAGAACAAAGAAAATTTTATTTCTCGTCTCTATATACTCTCATGACGCGTGGCGACACAGCGCAGAAGATCTCATAGGAGATAGTTTCTGCCTGTTCGGCCACTAGCTCGGCAGGTATGCTTCCAGTATCATCAGCCCCAAAGATCAAAACACGGTCTCCGACTTTTACTCCGGGAATCTGCGAGATATCGACCATGCAGCGATCCATACAGATACTGCCAACAACCGGAGCCAGTTGACCGTTAATCAGGAAAGAGGCCCGATTGGACAATAAGCGGTGGAGACCGTCGGCATAACCGATCGGGACAACAGCCAGACGGCTTTTGTCGCGCGACTTCCAGCGCAGACCATAGCTGACACCTGTATCAGGCGCAATCTCTCGAGTCTGAACCACATGTGAATAGAGATTCATCACCGGTTTCAGCGGCAGAATCTTTTTGAATGCCTCTGTGGGATAGGAACCATACTGAGTAATTCCTGGCCGAACCAGATTCATCTGCATCTCCGGATACAGAATCATGCCGGCGCTATTGCACATATGGCGGTATTTGAAAGTAACGCCCTTCTCAGCCAACAGCTGTTCCATCTTCTTATAGGACTGATATTGAAAAGTGGCATAGGCAGGATCGCTTTCCGCTGTCGCCAGATGTGTAAACATGCCCTCAAGTTCCAACGCCTTCTGTGTTTTCAAGTCGCAGATCTCGTCGGCACTTTTCCTGATCTCGTCGGGCGCGGTGGAAAAGCCGATTCTGGTCATGCCGGTGTCCAGCTTGATGTGGACTTTCAAAGTCTTGCCGTATGCGGCAGCCGCTTTGGCATACTCCAGTCCGCTTTGGTAGTCAATCACAGTCTGGACTAAATCATAATGTAAAAGATACTTTGTCAAGTCCGGGTCTGTCCGCCCGAGAATAAAGACAGGTATCTCAGTGAGACCTGCTTCTCGCAGAATTACCGCTTCCGACAAAGCAGCGACGGCCAGCATTGTCGCTCCCTCTTCAATCGCTACGCGACCGCAGGGCACAGCGCCATGGCCATACGCATCAGCCTTGATTACAGCCATAAAGCCTGTCCCCGGA
>JAAZGH010000216.1 GCA_012511325.1 Clostridiales bacterium
ATAATATACTGGGCCGTCTGCGCTCATCAGCCAATAAATTTATTGAATCCGGCAAGTTTGGCACCAGTACGAGTATAAGTTTTGCCATTAATTCTCTGCCCGATATGGGTATGGCCGGACAAGAAGCGGCCATTTTGGACGTACTGAAGAATATTCGGGCCACTTTGGATACACAGTTTAGTCTGGATGGAGAGTCCCCGCAATTTTCTTACAATATTGGCCTGTCAGGCAAGGACACCAAAGAAAATGCAGCGACGATGAATATTTACAATGTCGGCAACGATATTGTGGTATCGGTTCCTGAGCTGTTTGACAAGCCATTGGTTCTGAAGCAAGACGCTTTGAGTGAGCTGCTGGCTGACGAGATGGGTTCCGATGTTCCTACCGATCTTCTGTTTAATCTGTTGGGAAGCAGTCAGAACTTATTGGATCTGTTCTCGGAAGAGAAGCTGGACAAGATGATCTCCGATCTCCGTGACATCTATTATAAATACACCGGCGAACCGACCCTGGTTAAAGATTATAGTCTGACCGTAGGCGATGTAACCGAAAAGGTCGATTATTTTGAGGCCGTGATACCGGCTGACAAATTTGGCGACTTCGCTAAAGAAATTTTGACTTATATCCGGGATCATGAAGATATTAAGACTTTCCTGGATGATATAGGTAAGAGCTTCCCGGCCGAGGCGATGGGCAATCCGGTCGAGCAATTCCAGGCCGCGCTTGATCAGGCGATGGCTCAAATTGACAATAATCCGGATAATTTTAAAGCCGAGGTCAAGCGCATTTTGTATGTGGATGCCGACAATAATCCCCGCGGCGGCACAGTCACTTTGATTAACAAGGCGGATAATGCCAATGGTGAAGAAGTCACTTTGGAGAGCGTCACAGCCAGAGACGGCGACAAAGGCTCGTATAGACTAAGATTAGCGGGTGTAAATTTCGGTTATAGCAGCGGTGATGCCCTGAACTTTACCGCTGATTATACGGAGAAGGATGATCTTGCCACAGGCAGCTACAAATTGTTAGCCCCTAATGTCGAGATCTCCGGCACATATACGGATCTCGGTCTCTATACCGATGATGATACTTTCTATCCTGTCGGCGAATTCAGGGTTGATCTTGCTAACATGCCGTTGCCTGGGTTGAATGGCGGTGAGATTGTTTATAACGGCGAGATGGAGAAGGATCATCTGATCGCCACCATCAGCGTCAAGGGAGATGTCGAGGGTTCGCCGCTTGATGTAGGTCTGGAATTTGATCTCTATCAGATGAAAGAAAGCAATATCAAATTTGAGAACTCCTTGCCCGCGGACTATACGGATATTACAGATGAGGCTGCACTGGAATCTTTGATGAATGACCCGTCGCTGATGATGAAGGCGATGGCCATTCTCAACAAACTTGGTATCAATGTTGCGGACTTTATGAACTAGGGAAGTGACAAATACATTAGAATTGAACAATATTTCGTGCTCAGGTCTTCTGGTTGAAGGCCTGAGCAAATCATGGCGCGAACACCAGGTTTTTACCGGGATTTCTTTTTGTCAGCCGCTCGGAACCGTCTATGGCGTCTCCGGCGATAATGGCGCCGGTAAGAGTACTTTGCTCAAAATTCTGGCCTCTGTTCTGGCTCCGGATTCAGGAACGATTAGCTTTAACGGGGTGTCGATCAAGGATCTCCCGACCTGGCGTTCCCTGATCGGCTATGTGCCTCAGGAATTGGCGCTGGATGGCCAGCTGACAGTACGGGAGAATGTCAAATTCTGGAGTGCTCTGCGCGGCCTAGATGCCGACATCATCAGGGGCAATCTGGAGGTAGCGGCTAATGATCCTTTGGTCGCTGATTTTCTCGACAAGCAGATCAGGAAGTGTTCGGGCGGCATGGCGCGGCGGGCCAGTCTGGTTGTAGGTCTACTCGGCGCTCCGCAGCTATTGCTTCTGGATGAGCCCTTTGCCGGAGCGGACAAGGGCAGCCGGGCTCTGATGCTGGAAAGGCTTGATGCTCTCCGCGCCGGCGGGAGCACTATCCTGATCACCAGCCACGATCAAGGGACTTTGGAACAGATATCCGATCACATTCTTTATCTGCACCAGGGACAGATTGTTGACCAGGATCGGGCATGAAGTCTTCCGCCGCTAAAAAACCAAGACAACAGCTGAGCGCCTTCGGTGCTTATTTTCGGCATGAGCTGAAAAAGAACCGGCGCGGCATGATCATTACTTTTCTGATCTTAGTCCTGGCGGCAGTGTTGGTTGTGCTCATCATTGAACCGATTTCGGATGAGGACGGCAAGCGCAAATCACCGGTAGTCCAGTTTGCTTTTTCCCTGATCGATGAAGATCAATCTATCATCGGCGAAGTCCTGACGGAGAGCTTTCTCAAGACCAGGTATATCAGCGCTATCTATGAGGACGATCTGGAAACGGCTCTGCGGCGCCTCGATGACGGCGAGACTACCATGGCGATGCGCATCCCTTCGAATCTGTTTGAGGATGTCCAGCATGGCTCCGTACAGCCGGTAGATATTTGGCTCTCCCCTCTGATGAAGACCGATGTGGCGCGTTTTTCCAGCCTGATCCGCCAATATGCACTCTCACTGAATCTGATCCACAGCACCGCTTTCGGCTTTCAGAAAGTCTATCTGGACCTGACCGGCGATGAGGATGCCTCCTGGAAGGAGACCAGCCGGCACGCTGTCGATACCATTGCCAGTTTGATTGAGCGCGACAGCTTCCTGGCTGAGAATGAAGAGCCGCCGTTCCGGCTCTTTGCTCATGCCAGCGCCGGCATTATGATTTTGGTTGCGCTCTTGCCCGGAATAGTGATCCTGGTTCAGACCAGCCGTCTGAACTATACGGCGCTGGAGGATCGGTTTCTCTTGTCCTGCGGCTCGACGGTTCCCCTCATTTCCAAATTGCTGACCGGATTCATCTGGTGGCTGGTTCTGAGCGTGCCGCCTCTGATCACGCTGAAAATAATGTCTTCCCATCTGACGGTTTATCCGCTGGTAATTGTGCTGGCCGGCACTTTCCTGTCCATGTCCATGGCGATGGCGGCCTTAGGCAGAGCTGAGATCCCGACGGTCACAGTCTTTCAGCTGGGCTGGGGCATCTTCTTCGCGCTGGTTTTGACCGGCGGCATACTCTACCCGACCGTGCTGTTTCCCGGCTGGCTGCGCACCGCGTTCTCTTTCTCCCCGCTGTACTATACGATGCGGGTTGCCTATCGCACGATGATGGCAGTGAAGGTCACGGCTCAGGATATACTGCTGGCTCTCTGGGCGTTGCAGCCGGCTTTGCGCCTGGGCGCAGTCAGATGCAGGAGGCGGGTATGA
>JAAZGH010000217.1 GCA_012511325.1 Clostridiales bacterium
GTCTTGATCTGGAAGATAAGTATTATTTTTCCGATACTAATTATGGTACCCGACATTTGCTCCCAAGCCGAAATATCAATCCCACATCAGAAATTATCTGGAGTCAGGTACCAATTATTACCTGCATTGCGCATCCTAATAGCCGCCATTTTATCAAAGATCTTGCGGCCCACTATCTTGCTTCAGGTCTTGACTATATTGCCTACTGCACCAAATATGCTATCTATCCGGATCTCAGCCTAGGCCAAGCTTTCAGTGAAAAAATAGAGTCTGAACTGTCATTAGAAAGCCAAAATGCAACTTCAAGCAAACGTTTCTTCCGTCAAACTAACTAAAGAAGCATATATCTTCTATTTGCCATCCGCTGATTTATCATGATAGACTAACGTCACTGAGGCCGTTATACGTGAGTTTACCCTTTATCTGAGTGATTCATTTGTTATAATGGCATCCCACAAAGGAGGAATGTAATGAAAGCACTTAAGAAAATTCTGATTCTTCTCGTAATCCTTGCACTCGTCATGCCCTTAATGGCCTGTCGTGACAAAGAGACTAAGTAGACGGAGGCAGAAGCTGCTTCTACCACTAAGCCCGCTGATGCCGAAGTCGAACCTTACAAGATCGGTATCGTTACCGGTACAGTTTCTCAGGGTGAAGAAGAGTTCCAGGAAGCCATGGCGCAGATCGCTAAATATGGTAAGGATAAGATCGTCCACACTACTTATCCTGACAACTTCTCAACTGAGACTGAAACCACGATCTCACAGTTCGTCAATCTTGCCTCTGATCCTCAAGTCAAGGCAATCATAGTCGGCCAGGCCGTTCCAGGCACAGCTGCGTCAATTGACAAAGTCAGAGAAACCAATCCTGATATGTTGTTCATCTGCGGCGTTGTTGCCGAAGACCCGGGTGTTATGTCTGAAAAGGCTGACATCTGCACCCTCGTAGATGAAATCTCCATGGGCAAGACCATACCGACAGAAGCGCATAGAATGGGAGCCAAGACCTTTATTCACTACTCGTTCCCGCGCCACCTTGGTTATGCCACTATTGCTAACCGTCTCAATATCATGAAAGACACCTGTAAAGAGCTGGGTATAGAGTTGGTTGAAGTCAACGCACCGGACCCCACCGGCGACCAAGGCGTATCCGGCGCACAGCAATTCATTATTGAAGATGTACCGCGTCAGATTGCCCAGTATGGTAAAGATACCGCTTTCTTCTCTACCAACTGCGCAATGCAGGAGCCTTTGATCCGCTCCGTCTACGAGCAGGGTGCCATCTTCCCGCAACAGTGCTGCCCCAGCCCCTATCACGGCTATCCTGCCGCCCTTTCTATTGAAGTCGAGGGACATGAAGGCGATGTCGACTATATGCTGAATTCTATTGCCGCTAAACTCAAGGAAAAGGGCCAGGAGAAGCGTATGTCTACCTGGGGTGTCCCGATTAATATGCTCATGATCGATGCCGGCGTCACTTTCGCTATGAAGTGGCTTGACGGCAAAGTCGAGCGTGACGATCTTGAAGCCTACAAGCAAACTGTAAACGAAGTTGCTGCCGCTCGCAATGTTGGAGAACTCCAGATCAGCACTTACGTAGATCCGGAAAAGGGCGAACTGAAGAATTTCTTGCTGTTATTAGCTCCTTTCCACGATTTTTCTGCTGACAACTAAAATGCAGTAGCGGAAAATCTAGCTTAATTGGGCACCGGCAATATCCTTGCGATACCCGGTGCCTTTTTACAACCTAGAGACTGGAGGAGATTATTTTGGAGACAGAATATTTGTTGTCGATGAATGACATCAGCAAAGAGTATTTTGGCAACCAAGTACTCAAAAATGTGAATCTCCAGGTGAAAGCGGGAGAAATCCATGCTCTCATGGGAGAAAACGGCGCCGGTAAATCGACACTGATGAATGTGTTATTTGGCATGCCTGTCATACATAATACCGGCGGCTTTGAAGGACAGGTGCAATTGGATGGCAAAGACATCGCCATTGCTGATCCGCATGATGCCATGAACTACGGCATCGGCATGGTTCATCAGGAGTTCATGCTAATTCCTGATTTCACCGTGACTGAAAATATCAAAGTCGGTCGTGAAACCGGACGCCCATCACTTGTGCCCGTACTGGATAAAGTCTTCGGCAAAGACTTGGATCATATGCTATGGGATGAAATGGCTGCTGATAGCAGAAGATCTCTTGATTCCATCGGCATGATGAATATCGAAGAATATGCCAAGGTAGCGGGCATGCCGATCGGTTATCAGCAATTTGTAGAGATTGCTCGTGAAATAGACAAAACCGGCATCAAGCTACTGGTTTTTGACGAACCGACAGCCGTATTGACTGAAAGCGAAGCGGATCGCCTGCTGGAAATCATGCGCCTGATCTCATCGCGCGGGATCGCTATTATTTTCATTACACACCGTCTGGATGAAGTAATGCAGGTAGCCGATAGCATGACTATATTGCGGGATGGTGAATTTGTTGCCCGCAAAGAAGTTGCTGAAACCAATCTGGTTGAGATCGCCCAGCTGATGATCGGCCGTCAAGTGGATAAACTTGTAGATGATAGCGAACATGATCCGCGAAAATTAAGTGATGACAAAATTGCTTTGGAACTGGTTAATTATTATGTCAATATGCCAGGAGAAAAAGTTATAAATATGAATGTCAAGATTAGAGAAGGAGAGATCTTCGGCTTTGGCGGCCTGGCCGGTCTAGGCAAGATCGGTATCCACAATGGCATTCAAGGTCTCTTTGAGACTAGGGGCGATGTCTTGATCCATGGCGAAAAATTAGATCTCAGCAAGCGTGGTGAAGCCTTGCGCAAAGATATTGCTTTTGTTTCGGAAGACCGCCGCGGTGTTGGTTTATTACTGGGCGAATCAATCGAACGCAATATTATTTTCTCAGCTATGCAAGTTAAAAATGAATTTTTGAAGCACGGTCTGCTGGACCGCAAAGCCTCTCTAAAGCACACTCGGGAGATGATTGAACTGCTCGATATCCGTACTACCGGACCGCAGCAGACAGCCGGGAGTTTATCCGGCGGCAATCAGCAAAAAGTTTGTTTGGCTCGAGCTCTGACTCTGAAACCGAATATCCTGATCGTGGCCGAGCCAACCAGAGGAATCGATATCGGTGCCAAGAAACCAGTCCTGGAGTATTTAACTAAGCTTAACCGCGAGCAGGGAACTACTATCATTGTCATCAGTTCTGAGCTGGTAGAACTGCGCTCTATCTGTGATAGGATTGCCATTGTGGCCAAAGGTGCTATTGCAGCCATTCTGGATCCTGAGGCCCCGGATGCTGATTACGGGCTCGCCATGTCAGGCCTGAAGAGAGAGGATGTGGGAGCATGACAGGTTTAAAGAATTTTGTAGAAAAAGCAGGACTGCCCAGACTAATCATCGGTTCTTTCTTTGTTGTGTTGATAATTGTAGCCTTAGCTCTGGGTTTGAATCCTCAATTTTTGTTCAGTGATATTATCCGCCGTTGGATGATGTACAGCATCTTGGTCCTGGCCATGGTTCCAGGAGTGCAATGCGGCATCGGTCTGAACTTCGGTATTTCACTCGGTGTCGTCAGCGGCTTGCTGGGCGCGGTTATTGCTATGGAAGTATCATTTGTCAATGGCTGGTTCTACCATTTTGGCGCCGGCGCTGCTTGGTTAACACTACTGCTGGCTCTGGCAATTTCCATTGTTGTTTCTGCTCTGGTCGGCGCAGCCTACGGTATGCTCCTTAATCGAGTAAAAGGCTCTGAGATGACTGTTTCAACCTATGTTGGCTTCTCGTCGATCGCCTTGATGAATATCGTCTGGATAATGCTCCGCTTTAAGAATGGTCAGCTCAAATGGCCAATTGGCAGCGGTCTGCGCAACACAGCCAGTCTGCAAGAATCTTTTGGCGGCCTACTGAGCGATCCTGCGGTCTATCAGGCGCCACGCAGTATTACAGTCTATGAAGGTATCAGCGA
>JAAZGH010000023.1 GCA_012511325.1 Clostridiales bacterium
CCATTAATACTGTTCTCGGCCATGCTCGTACTGCCCGCTTTGATCTTCTTTACCAATGTTCGGAACCGTACTCTGGCAGAGGAAAGGGAATTATCGCAGCAGAACGCAGCTAATAATGAAATGTAAACAGTAGGCCCCGGAAAATACAAAACTGATTACCTATTCGTGGCAGCTAATATCATTCTGTTTTCAGTTCTGATATTGCAGGATCTTGTTTAGGAGGAAATATTACGATGGACAATAGAGCAAAAACGGATTTAGCCTTTATACTCTCTTTTATCAAGCATTTACTGCTCTTAATTCTAATTGCCGTTCTCCTGTTTATAGGTTCCCGCGCCTTGGTAATCCTGGCTCCTATCCTATTTGCTTTGGTCTTATCGCAAGCGGCAGTGACTATCAGCAGATTTATTCTTGAATTTCGGCAGAAATATAATGCCGGGCAAGCATTGACCAGACACCCACATAGAGTTCAAAAGAAACTTTCAGTATTTGTTTACATAGTAATACTGCTTCTTTTATTAGCCTTGATAGGCGGTCTGATGTATTATCTGGTCAGCATTATACGCTATGTCTATTATCAATTTCCTAATCTGATTCGCGAATCAGAAATTTTAGAGAAGATATCAAATATCTTTAATGATTCAAATCGGCTTTTGGGCATAGAATTGAATCCTACTATCAGCACAAAAATTGAAGAGAGCGTAATTTCTGTAGCTCAGAAGATTATTGCCGCATTACCTGGTGTGCTGGCAGCAATGTTGCAATCCGTAAGCAGAATGATCTCAGGCTTGCCGAGAACAATTCTTGTTTTGCTGATTACTGTCATGGCTGGCTATTATTTTATAACCGAATCAAATAAACTTTACGCATTGTTATTGCGATTTATTCCCGACCGCGTCTTTGTACGCAAATTATTCTCCGTTACAAATCGACTAACGAAAACCTTGTTTCGAATATTAGGCGGATATATTGTTCTGCTGGCGTTTACATTTCTGATATCGCTAATAGGTTTTTTGATTATTGGGGTACCCAATGCAGTGACATGGGCAATTGTAGCTGCTGTTGTTGATCTATTGCCTATTCTGGGAATCACAACAACATTAATACCCATGTCGCTGTATTTCTTTATTCAATCTCTACCTTGGCAGGCGGTTGGAGTATTGATTCTAATGGTATCAATTATTGTTTTGCGGCGATTTATCGAACCAACCATTCTAGGTAATGCCATGGAACTGCATCCTATAGTAACGCTCCTGAGTATGATAATCGGTATTATGATTTACGGTCTGGGCGGATTACTCTTAGGCCCTCTGGCCTTTGTAATTCTAAGAGAGCTATTCGTCGCTTTTGAAATGGAACAAAAAATTCGGCAGATTTTTGCTGAATTAATGGTAAAGAGAGAGCGGGCGGACTTGGACGAGCAATAGTGCTAATTCCGGTTAGTGCGGTACTTCTCAACTTTTTCCCGATGTTCCTCAAGAGTTTCGGAAAAATCATTGGTGCCGTCACCTTTGGCGACAAAATACAGATAAGAATTAGCTCCGGGCCAGCTTCGCTCAGTTGCGGGCCACAGAACACCCTCCAGAGCCACAGTCCCAGGAGAATTGCTCGGTCCCGGTGGCAAAGCGGATATGCTGTAGGTATTAAATGGATTGTCTGAATATCTGGCCAAATCTTCATTTGTGACCCAAAGAATTGGCTTAAGACCGTCTTCAAGACGCAAATAATTAATGGTGGCACAAGATTGCAGAGGCATATCCAATTTTAAACGATTGAGAAATACCCGGCCTATTTTGGGCATTTCCGCTATCGTCCCCTCCTTCTGCACTAAAGAAGCGAGAGTTATCGCCTGATCCAGGCTTAAACCTATTATTGCGGCCCGATCATAATAATTACCAGCCTTAAGTTTAGATTCAGTATTATCGAAAAATTTTCTCAAGATTGATTCCTCTGACTCATTAATATCAAATTCATAGGTGTCAGGCCATAGATATCCTTGCATCAACCACTCTCTATTCGGGTCAGAGTGTATTTCACGAATGAAATCATAATCAATAAAGAGATTTGGTCTGCGCATCATCTCATCCATAATTTCTTCATTAAAACGGAGACCGGCCTTCAACATACGCCCTTTAACTTCAGAATATGTCAGCCCCTCAGGAAAGGTGATCTGTACAGGTTTGGGTTTACTTGTTAGGATCAACATCATCTCGTCATAGCTCATCTCCGGCATAAGATAATGGGTTCCTGAGCGATATTTGCCGTCAAAGCCGTTGATTTTCGATAGCATTTTGAAAGCGAATTTGTTTTTGATTAAGTCATTGGTGAGCAGGATCTCCGTAATATCATCCATATCAGAGTTCCTGGGGACATAGATTTCTACAGCGCCGGGAGCAGAATCTGTAATGGGTGATTTACCCTCTTCCTCGAGCAAGCGATTCAACTTATCCAAGCGCTCATTCTGGGCAGTTACATAATTATATCCGGTAAAATAGCCAAAAACACCTACAGCAACAATAGTAAGAATTAAGCCTAGAATTATAATTGTGCGGCTAATTTTTTTGGACAATTCTGCTTCCTCTTAAATACTTGGATTAACTTATTATATCATGCCATCTCGCCGCGACCACGCCAGATAATTTGAATGGGACTGCCTGCGAAGCCATACATCTCGCGCAAGCGATTTTCTAAGTAACTATCATAGGAGAAATGAGTCAATTTAGGATCATTGACAAATAATAGTATCCGCACTGGGTAATTACCAATCTGAGTACCGTAATATATCTTAAGATGTCTGCCTTTGTCTTGGGGTGGCGGATGCATTATTACAGCATCACTGATAAACTCGTTCATCTGTGAGGTTGAAATCCGGAATCCGCCGGCTAAATAAGTATCTTTGAGTAAAGGCCATAGCTTATCGCAGTTAGATCCGGGCAATGCC
>JAAZGH010000218.1 GCA_012511325.1 Clostridiales bacterium
CTATCAGCTGAGCAATAACTTCATCGCGCTCTTTTCGCATGCCCGGCCTCAGACTGACCATCAAATGCTGATAGTCGCTTGGATCGCCGATGCCGTATATACATGAGACTGAGGCCACCACGATCACATCGCGCCGCTCAATCAGCGAAGATGTAGCCGAATGGCGCAAGAGATCGATCTCATCGTTGATGGCCGAATCTTTCTCGATATAGATATCGCGGGACGGGATATAGGCCTCCGGCTGATAATAATCATAATAACTGACGAAGTACTCCACAGCATTATCGGGAAACAGAGCCATGAACTCAGCGCAAAGCTGGCCGGCCAGGGTTTTATTATGCGCAACCACCAAGGCGGGGCGCTGCGTTTCCTCGATCACTTTGGCCATGGTAAAAGTCTTGCCGGAGCCGGTAACACCCAGCAAGGTCTGAGCCGGCATGCCCTGCCGCAACCCTGAAGTCAGCTGTTCAATGGCCTGCGGCTGATCGCCCTGCGGCGACATATCCGTTCTAATCCGGAAGGGATGGCGGTAATCAGTTTGGGGTAATTCGACACGTCGTGCTGTCATATCGTGTTGACCTCATTAAGTAATTAGCTCAGGCAGAAGTTTTAGCTCTGACAGCTTGCGGCGCGCAGCAGCGATATCCTGCCAGAGATCGTTCTTGCGGCGTGGATCGCGCAACACATAGGCCGGATGAAAGGTGGGCAAAATCCAATAGCCCGCCTTCTGGATCCAGCGTCCCCTGACTTTGGTAATTCCGGTGTCATCATGTGTGAAATATTTATAGGCCGTGCCGCCCATCAGCAGGATTACCCGCGGCCGGACCAGATTGAACTGACGTGTCAGCAGCGGACGGCACTTCTCCGCTTCCTCCGGCTTAGGCGCCCGATTGCCTGGCGGACGGCACTTCACAATATTGCAGATATGAAAATCATCTTCCCTGATCTCCCAGGCCGTGAGCAACTGATCCAGCAATTGGCCGGAACGTCCGACAAAGGGCAGACCCTGTTCATCCTCTTCCGCTCCGGGTCTCTCGCCGATAATCATCAGCGGAGCCTTGATATTCCCTCGCCAGACCACGACATTCTGTCTGTGCGCGGCCAGATCGCAAGCCTGGCAACGCTGGCAAATAGCGATAAAGTGCCGGAATTCCTCCCGGGCGTCTTCGTCATGATCAAAATCTTGAGTCATCTCTTCATCTCCCTATGGACACCTAAATCCTGCCGGACGCCATTGCTGCTGTATTTTCAGACCGCCGTCCGGCACCATCGCTCAGTTATCGGGAACAGCATCGGGCTCAGGTCACATGATCGCCGTTCTTGACTTCAAATTCTGGCACCAGCAGTACTATACCCTGCTCTGATTCCGTACCCAGGATTCGCACCTCGCTCTTCACGGAGCCGATGTACAGCGGTGCCAGATTGACACAGCAGAGAACCTGCTTGCCGATCAGATCTTCTGCCTCATACACCTTCGTAATCTGAGCGGAAGAATTCTTCACGCCCAGCTCGGCGCCGAAATCAATCTCCAGCACATAGGACGGATTTCTGGAACGCTTATTTGGCTTAGCGCTCAGAATCGTCCCCACGCGGACATCCACTTTATCAAAATCAGCAATCCCGATTTCTTCAATCTGATTCATTATTATCCTCCCGAATTCGTTTTTATTTATTGTATCCGTTATCTGATCATTGTAGGCTTTAAACGTGCTCTAAGCAAAAATCTTCTCTCAGCGGATACCTGTGTTCTCGCAACATATTATCCGGAAACAAATGCCATATCTGCAACCTCCTGCCTTTTGGAGCAAGGCACTTGTCTGTCGCGCTTTGCTCTTTGATAGGCAAATGTCTTTTTCTATACTAAAATGTCAATAATGAACACATCATTTAGCGAGGTATCCATGAAACCGGAACTGTCAGTTGTCGTACCTGTCTTTAATGAAGAAGAAGTGATCACTGCCACTCAGCAGCGCCTTGCTGCTGTATTGTCTGCTCTGCAGCTCCCCTATGAGATTATATATGTCGATGACGGCAGCACAGACCGGACAGCTGAGATTATCAGGCCCTGGTGCCTCGCTGACGGCAAGGTCAAATTGATCAGCTTCTCCCGCAATTTCGGGCACCAAACAGCCATCACCTGCGGCATGGATTATGC
>JAAZGH010000219.1 GCA_012511325.1 Clostridiales bacterium
CGTAATTACTATATGAATAATAATCTACAGTTCCGGTAGGTAGTTTGCGAATAAAGAGTTTTTCGGCGGATAGTTTAATTGCAAATCGGCTGAGGTTTTTACAGAAACCTTACGCATTCTTAAGGAGAAAGCAAAATTCATATAGTAACATCGTCCTGTAAAGGATCATCGGGTCAAATGCTTGCGGTATATGCTCTGATAGAATCCGGTCGTTGACACTTAGTGGATCATTCTACAAGTTTAATACGGGTGAGATCCGTTCTCGTGATGCAATCCGGCGGGACTTTTAGAATGCGTATGCTATAGGCGGTATAGGATGATCCTGAGAAGCATAATCTGAATATGGAGAAAATTAAATGATCAATAAAGAAATCCTGATCCTGGAAACAATTCTGTCCGCTATTATCGTCGCTCTTGGTCTGACAAATACGAAAGTCCTGTTCCTCCAGGGTCCGCGGAGTATGACGATCGTGCTTGGGATCATGGGCATGCTGCTGTGCACTAATAGCATAGGCAAGTTCATTTCGGCAGCACCGGCCCATCCCTTATCGATTCTGGGTTATATCCTCGGAATTGTGGCGATGGCCGCTTTCCTCACCCAGGTTTTCAAGCTCAACATTCCGGTGCTGGCGGATCCTGAAAAGGCGCTGGTCATCTTGGCTGTCGCCTTCGTCTTAAAAGGACTGATCGCACGGTTTCTGCCGCTGTTGGATGCCAGTGTGAAAAGCTGAGAGGAGGACAGGCTCTGACTCAGTTTAAGCTTCCCTGGAAAGTACTATTTAGATATTTCCGGTCTGGTAAAGATTTCCAAGTTGCCTTCTTCCATGTCGATGACTGCCAGCTGGCAGGTCGGCATGATCAGATGCCGGTCGGTCAGGTCGCCGGCCAGGCTTTCTATCTCCGGATTGTGGCCAATCAGGAGGAGCGAGTCTACGTCCGCTTGGCGGATAAGGTTCTTAAGGGTAGCAACGGATGCAGCATAGATTTCGTCACTGTATTCAATTTCTCCCCGGTAGTCATAAGACTCCAGCAGGAGATCCAGGGTCTGCCTGGTCCTCAGTGCGCCGGAGCAAAGTATGCGATCTATTTCGAAGGCATTTTCCTGGAAAAATCTGCCCATGGCTCTTGCTTGCTTCTTTCCCCGGGTATTCAAGGGCCTGTCATAGTCCCTGAGGCCGGGATTGTCCCAACTGCTTTTGGCATGCCTTAGTAAGTATAATTTTTTCATTGCATCACCATTATTATGCCTTTTCCATTTGTCATCTAGAGTCTTAATCTTATCATTTAATGAGGCCTAAACAAGAGGTCACCCCCCCACGCCTGTGCGGGAACAACTTATAAGTTTATAGAAGAAGCAAATGCTTACGTCTACAATTAACCAATTGGTATGTCTTAAGTGGATAAAATGGAGACAATGATTGAAAGCAAATCTTACGGAGGAAAGAGATTTAGCCATTTGGCGGGATCAATCTCTGGAAAGGGAAGGGAGCCATTAGAGTTCACGGCGGCAGCTTTGGCGGAGCCGCCCTTTGGGACGGCGCCGCTCTGATTGTTTATTGTTTTTTTGCAACCGGGACATAAATGAATGTGTCAGCGCCGAGATAATACTCGAAAGCCATCGCAGTGTGGCTGAATTTGTATTCGCTGTTGTCGAACCAGTCGTTAAAAATGAACTTCCAGGCCTTCTTGACATTTTCATGCAAACCCTTGGTGTCATCTGCCTTGGGCACAGTAAATACCGCATACTCCGCGGCGGGAACGTCTAGAGCCGTCATGCCCTGCGGCACGAAGCTCTTGTCCTTCGTCATTGGGCCGAAGAAGTAGAAAAACTCTCCGGTCTTGTCCGAGGGATGCATCCACGCTCCTATCTCACCGTGACCGGGAACCACCAGCTTAGCGTAATCCTCATCGCTGACGGTCTTAAAGTCTTCGCTCAGCCAGTATGCGCCATTATTGAGAATGTCTAACTCGCCCTCCGCGGGCGGCTCCAGAGTGTAGCCGACCGCCGTAAACGCAGCCATCTTTTTAATTTCAGGTGTCATCGTAATCGTATCTCCTTCCAATTTTCTGTATTGTGTGGGACTCATGCCGAAGCGACGGCGAAACGCACGGTTGAAGCCGGAGAGTGTAGTAAAGCCTGCACCCAGCGCCGCGTCCGTTACACTGCTGCCGTTTACGATTTCAATCGCCGCCTGAGAAAGCCGCGTGTCCCGCAGGTACTCGCCGACGGCCATTCCGTTGCAGCTTTTGAAAACCCGGCAGAAGTGGAAGAATGAATACCCGAAGATATCTGCCAGTTCCGCTATCGTCAGATCTTCCGTGCAATGCTTCTTAATATATTCCCGGCAGCGTGCCATATCCGCGCGGTATCCCATCCGTCTCACCATCCTTCACTGATAGCATAATAAAAACCTAAGGTCTCCGCTTTTCCGTTCTTGCGGAATTTGAAACTTATCCGCCGTAATAATCGATCTCCTCATTTATCTCTCGCCTTCGAGCCTTAATGATATATTATAGGACTAAGACCTGAGGCGGTTTGATACGCTCAACTTATTGCAGTGTGTTGTCCGTCTTGAGTGCGAGGTATGAGGAGGTCACAGAGATGCAAACGCAGGATAAGGCAGTGGGCAGGCAACGGAACCGCAACCGCTGGGCTTTCGGCATGGGAACTATCGGCCGCGATGCCCTTTTCACTATGGTCAGCATGTATCTCATCTATTATCTGACCGATGTGCTCAATGTCTCGGTCGAGACAATGTGGAGCATCAATTTCGTCTATATGGGGCTCCGAATATTCGACGCTTTGAACGATCCCTTCATGGGTCTCATTGTGGATAATACGAAGACGCTCTGGGGTAAATTTCGTCCCTGGATTGTTATCGGCGCTTTCCTTTCCGGCATCTTTATGGTCTTGCTCTTCACCGATGTCGGGCTGAAAGGTTGGCAGTATATCCTCTATTTTACGATCATCTATATTCTGTTTGAAGTCAGCTACACCATGAATGATCTGGCCTATTGGTCGATGTTGCCTGCGCTTACCGAGGAGCAAAAGGAGCGGGAGAAGATCGGGGCCATAGCCCGTATCTGCGCCAATGTCGGCCTTTTTGCCATTGTCGTAGGCATTGTACCCATCACCAATGCTTTGGCCGATTACACCGGCAGTATGCTGAAAGCCTATCAAACACTGGCCGTCGCTCTGGTTCTCATCATGTGGAGTTTTCAAATGATTACTGTCCTTTTCTGCAGGGAGCAGGTTGAGGGTTTGCAGAGCGAGAAAACGGATTTGCGCGATCTCTTTCGCGTCATTATCGGCAACGACCAGCTTCTCTGGGTCACTTTAGGCCTTTTGCTCTTCATGGTCGGCTACACGGCTACAACCAGTTTCGGCATCTATTACTTCAAGTATATTTACGGCGATGAGAATATGTACGCTGTTTTTGCCTTGGTCCTGGGCATCTCCCAGATCCTGGCTCTGATTATCTTCCCCTTGCTCAGCAAGCGTTGGCAGCACAGCCGTCTCTATAGTTTTGATACGGCCTTAATTGTTATCGGTTACCTGCTCTTTTTCCTCGCGCCGGCGGGAAACTTTGCTGTGATCGGGATCGCGGGTATTTTGATTTTTATCGGGCAGGCCATGATTCAGCTCTTGATGCTTATGTTCATCACGGACTCCGTGGAATACGGAGAATGGAAATTTGGCCGGCGCAATGACTCCGTGACCTTTTCTCTCCAGCCTTTTATTTACAAAATGTCCGGCGCCCTAGCCAGCGGTGTGGTAGGTGCGACCCTGGTTCTTTCAGGCATTAAGACGGACAGCGGCGTGCCCGAGCTCACTCCATCCCGTACACTCTTTTTCAAGGTAATGATGATGATCTTTCCGCTGGCCTTGATTGTTTTGGGCTTCGTCATTTGGAAGAAGAAGTACAGCCTGGATGAAGTGCGCTATGCGGAGATTCTCGAGGATCTGCGCCTTCGCCGTGAAGCGGCAAAGGCGGGGTCGCAGGAATAGTTTTGGCAAGTACCGCCGCTGCAGTGGCAGGTACAGGTCCGGCCAGCACCGCTGCTGCAGTAGCAAGAATAGGTCCGGCAAGTGTGCCGCTGCAGTTGCAGGAATAGAGACGGCCAACGCCGCCGCTGCAGTTGCAGGAATAGTTCCGGTAAACCTGCCGCTGCAGCACAGTAGAATTTGGCAAACATCGTCATTTTAAATACGGGAGGAGGCTCAAAAATGATTAGTATGCGAAGCCGGGTGCGCGATATCTATGCTCATCCGATCGGCCGCGACATCCTGGACAAGATCCTGATGCAAATGGGAAAATCTTCCAAGTGGATTACTAATCCTCTGGTAGCTTCGCTCCGTCTCTCAACCTTGCGAACACTCTTAGGCTCAAAATTGGGCGATGACCTTTTCGACACTCTGATCGAGCTCCTGAACAGCGAGCCGGACAGGCCGCGCACGGATCAGGTGCCGGACACGCCCCGCTGGTGGAAAGAAGCCGTCTTTTACCAGATTTATCCTATTTCCTTTCAGGACAGCAACGGCGACGGCTTGGGTGACCTGCAGGGCATTATTCAGCGCCTGGACATTTTACGGGACTTGGGTGTTGATGCGCTCTGGCTCTGTCCCGTCTACGATTCGCCCTTGGATGACAACGGCTACGATATCCGTGATTACCACGCCATCCACGAGCAATTCGGCACGCTGGAGGACATGGATGAGCTGATTGCCGCTGTCCATGCGCGGGGGATGCGCATCATCATGGACTTGGTGGTCAACCACAGTTCGGATGAGCATCCTTTCTTCCTGGAAGCCATGCGGGACGAAAACTCGCCCAAGCGCGAATACTATTTTTTTCGCGAAGGCAAGAAGGATGGTACAC
>JAAZGH010000220.1 GCA_012511325.1 Clostridiales bacterium
GGATATCTGCAGCGCATTTATTTTATGAAGCGTCCGGATTTGGACACAGAGGAACAGGCTCTTTTGTCCGAGTTAAAAAGCTTTTTAGAAATAGATGCTTTAAAAAAGATGATAGTTCTTTCCCGTTTTGATTTCTTCAGTACGTTAAGAAGCGAAACTGAAAGAATCGTCGATCTAATTGTTGATCCAGCTTTAAGGATCAGAGTCTCTACTCATGACGATGGTTCTCCGGATCTGAAGCAAGCAGATTTAGCAGAACCGGATTATGAATTAATAGTTGAGCCAATTGCTGGTCAATATGATCAGGAGTCTGATTTAATTGCACAGTCCGTGCAAATATCACTAGGGAGAGAGGCCGGAACTGTCAAATCCGCCAGACACTATCTTTTTTACGGAGATCTGAGCCCGGCAGACAGACATAAGATTAAATCATGGCTGATTAATCCAGTTGAAAGCCAAATGGGCACTACCGATTATGTCAGGTATGAAACTGATCATGAGGGTGAGCGAATGCCGATCCAGGTACATGTGGGCTTTACCGGATTAAGTTCTGAGGAACTTAATGCTTTCTGCCTTGATCAGCAACTGGCCATGACTATGGCTGATTTGCAGCATATTCAGTCATATTTTTTGGAGATTGGTCGTGACCCAACCATAACTGAAATAAGAGTACTTGATACCTATTGGTCTGATCATTGCCGCCACACTACATTCAATACTGAGTTGACACATGTTGATTTTCCTGAAGATTTTGATCAGGATTTGCGTAAACATATTGAATCAAGTTGGCAGAACTATCTCTCATGGCATAAACATTTTGATCAGCGAAAAGGACGTAGCAGTCCTGTAACCTTAATGGATTTAGCTACTATCAGCACTAAAATACTCAAAACAAAATTGGATCTCAGTGATCTTGATGAATCCGAAGAAATAAATGCTTGCAGTATCAGAGTTAGGGCACAACAGAAGGGTGCTGAAAAAGATGTTTTCCTCATGTTCAAAAACGAAACACATAATCATCCGACAGAAATTGAACCATTTGGCGGCGCCGGTACTTGTCTGGGCGGTGCCATTCGTGACCCATTATCAGGTAGAGCATATGCTTATCAGGCGATGAGAGTCTCCGGGGGAGGGGATCCCAGGCAAAATTATATGAGTATCCGACCCGGTAAGCTGGCACAACGGTACATCGCAAAAAGAGCCAGTTTAGGCTACAGCTCCTATGGCAATCAAATCGGCATTGCTGCGGGTCATTTAGCGGAGTATTGTCATCCTCGCTTTGAAGCTAAAAGACTTGAGGCAGGTGCAATTATGGCAGCCGTCCCGGCCGATCGGGTGAGACGAGAGTGTCCCATGGCCGGTGATGTCGTTATTCTCGTTGGCGGCAGAACAGGTAGAGACGGTATCGGTGGTGCCACCGGATCCTCTCAAAGCCATCATAAGTCCTCTCATAGAATCAGTGCTGCGGAAGTGCAAAAGGGCAATGCTTATCTGGAGCGAAATCTGCAGCGATTGTTTCAAAGGCCGGAGCCGGTGAAGTTGATAAAGAGATGTAACGATTTTGGCGCCGGAGGTGTATCAGTAGCAATTGGCGAGCTGGCAGATGGACTGGTGATTGATCTGGATGCAGTTAAGCTGAAATATGCCGGGCTGGACGGAACTGAAATCGCGCTTTCCGAATCGCAAGAGAGGATGGCTGTAGTGGTTTCGGCTGATGAGGCTACTTTATTTTGTCAATATGCCGCAGAAGAAAATTTAGAAACAGCAGTAGTGGCAAAAGTGACGGAAGAGCCTGTCCTGAAAATGATTTGGCAAGGTCAGACGATCGTTGAACTGCGGAGGGATTTCCTGTCTACTAATGGTGCAAAGCAGCAGACCTCAGCACTATTTTCTCCATCAAAAGCTGATAGATGGTTTGCAGGCAAAGAATCTGCACACGGCTTTGTTGACAGACTATCGGAGTCGCTATCTGATATTACTCAATGTTCGCGGCGAGGTTTAATTGAGTGCTTTGATAATACCGTTGGTTCCGGTACCGTCTTGTTGCCACTTGGCGGTAAGACGCAATTAACGCCGGAAATGGGTATGGCGGCGCAAATACCAACAGGTCCGGGAGAATTGTCTGATTCGGTATCGCTTATGGCCTGTGGCTATGATCCTTATCTTGCCGAAGCAAGCCCGTATCATGGCGGTTATTTTGCTGTCCTATCAGCTTTAAGTAAAATCCTGGCTATGGGCGGAAATCCTCTTCAAGCCAGGTTGAGCTTGCAGGAATACTTTGGCAAAACAGTTGATCCCCAGAGTTGGGGTCAACCGCTGACTGCATTGTTAGGCGCCTTCGATTCAATGCTTGACTTCGGTGTACCGGCTATTGGCGGTAAAGACAGTATGTCCGGAACTTTTGAGAATTTGAGCGTGCCACCTTCACTTATTGCTTTTGCGGTTGGACTTACCTCAGTGGATAAAGTTATTTCAGCAACTCTGAAATTAGCTGGACAGCAACTTTACGCTTTTATTGTGCCACAAGACGAAACCTGTGTTGTCGATCACAAATCTTGGCTAAAAATTTTGTCTTTTTTATACGAAAACTGTCAGAACAATCGAGTTCAGAATATAATTACTGCCGATAGCGGTGGACTGGCTGTTGCCTTAGTAAAGGCGCTGATGGGTGAGGCCTTGGGTTTTGAATTTTCTCGCAATAATCATATAGATTTATTCAAGCCTGCACCCGGCAGCTTAATCGTAAGTTTTGATGATGATGTAGAGGAAGGCGAAATAATTGCCGCCGGAGGGACTTATCTGGGGGTGACTACTGATGATGGTAAGGTCTCATATGATAACGAAGGCATAAGTCTGGCGGAATTATTGAAGATTTGGCTTGAACCTCTGGCGGAAATATATCCCATGTCAGTTTATCCGCTTAAGGCAGAAAATATGTTGTCTGACGCCAAACTTACACCAAATTCATATAAAGCAGCACCTGTTTCCGCTTGCAATAAACGTAAACCTAAAGTTCTAATTCCGGTTTTGCCCGGAACTAATAGTGAGAATGACCTCGCCTCCGCCTTTTATCAAGTTGGCGCGGAAGTTGACCGCCTGATATTTCGGAATCGTTGTCAGGATGAAATCAATGATAGCATAGTCAAACTCAAATCCAATTTGAATAAGGCAGATATATTGACATTCCCGGGTTCTGCAGAGGGTATTGCCTACTCAATATTCAGCCAGCCTTCCGTTGCTGAAAGTTTGATGAATTGGTTGGAAGACAAAAGCCATCTGATTCTAGGTATAGGCAGAGGCTTTGCTGAATTGCTGGAACTAGGTTTACTGCCATATGGCAAGATACAAAGACGAAGAGCTGAAATGCCGGCTCTTGCAGCCAATAGCAGGGGAGGCAGCTTCATATCGCGAACTGTGACGACTAGGTATATGAATGTCAAATCACCTTGGTTACAGCTACATGCCCCTGATTTACTTGAGAGAGTGCCGATAGCCGGAGATCGTGGCAGACTAATAGCTTCTATGGATGCTTTGAGCTTTATGTCGGATCGAAGTTCAATAGCATTTTGTTATGCCGACTCCGAGGGGGAACCAACAGGATTTGAGCCCTGGAATCCGACAGGTTCAATTTGGGGAATTGAGGGATTAATTAGCCCTGATGGAAGGATCCTGGGTAAATTTGCTCAAATTGAGCGCATAAGAGCGACCAATTCCCAAAATGAC
>JAAZGH010000221.1 GCA_012511325.1 Clostridiales bacterium
ATCTGACGCTATGATTGTTGTTTCCCTCAATACCAATACCAAGAAAGTGAACTTGCTATCTCTCTATAGAGGTACTGCAGTCGATATTCCCGGCCGCGGCATAGACAATCTTAATCATTCCTATGCCTACGGCGGGCCGAATCTGCTCAAAAAAACAATTGAGCATAATTTCCGTTTCAAAATTGACGGCTATGTCGTTTTTAACTTCAGAGCTTTTATGAAATGTATTAATACTTTGGGCGGCGTTAATATCAGCCTGACTGATGCCGAGGCCAAAATTGTCGGTTTGCCCGGGGCAGGCAGGTATAATCTCAACGGATCGCAAGCACTGTCTTATGCCCGAATCCGCCGTATAGACTCGGATAGCCAACGCGCAGCCCGCCAACGCCGGGTTATCAACGCGGTGTTGAACAAGCTGCGCGGCAGCAGCGCTTCTACGATCAATGCGTTCGTCAATGCCATTTTGCCCAATGTCGGCACCAATATCAGCCATGGCGAGATAACCCGTATTTTGTCTAAAGCGGGTACCTATCTCAGCTACGGGCGCAACGAATTATTGGCGCCCAGTTTGTCCAATAGACGCAAATACTATAATAAAAACGGACACGAGATGTGGTCATATTCCGTAGGACCGACTGTCAAGCAGATCAGTGATTTTCTTTTTAATTAGGCGCAATACAAGCAATGCTGATTTGTGACTCGGCTCGCAAGACCGGATACGACTACGATATTGCCATTATCGGCGCCGGCGTGGTGGGTACCGCGGTGGCGTATGAATTGTCTTTTTTTCAGCTGAGAACTGTTCTGATCGAACGCGAGAATGATGTGTCTATGGGCACGAGCAGGGCCAATTCCGCCATTATTCATGCCGGCTATGATCCTTTGCCCCACACACTGATGGCCAAGCTCAATGTCGCCGGCGCCGCCCGTATTCCCGAGCTGTGCTCCAGATTGGACGTACCTTATAAGAATTGCGGTTCTTTGGTTATCGGCTTTGATGAAAGTGACCGGGAGATATTGCATGATCTTTATCAACGGGGCCGGGATAACGGGGTACCGGGTCTGCGATTGTTGGACAGGGATCAGACTTTAAAGCTGGAACCGCAACTGGCGCCTGAGATCTGCGGTTCGCTCTGGGCGCCGTCGGCAGGAGTAATTGTCCCCTGGCAGCTCTGTCTGGCTTTGGCGGAGACTGCGGTCAAAGGCGGCTGTGAACTATTGCGCAGCACTGAATTGCATGCGGCTGAGAGCCTGCCCGGAGGCGGATTTGCTTTGCAGTTGCGCCCGACGGCGGAATTTTTCCCTGACTGTGCCGGGCAGAACCGGGAAATCAGGGTGCGGGCGGTGGTCAATGCCGCCGGTGTCTATGCTGATCTGGTGCACAATCTGATTGCTGCCGAGAGTTTTAAGATCAGGCCTTGCCGGGGCGAGTATTTTCTGCTTGACCGCGACACATCGGGCAAAGTAGAGAGAATTATTTTTCAGTGTCCGGATCATAGAGGCAAAGGTATTGTTGTTTCCCAGATGGTCACTGGCAATATTCTGGTGGGTCCCAATTCTCATTATCAGGATTCCCGCTCGGATACAGGAACGAGCAGAGAGGCGCTGGCTGAGGTGCAAGCCGGTGCCAGGCGGTCTCTTCCCGGTCTGCGGTTCGGGGACAATATCCGCAGCTTCGCAGGTATCAGAGCGAATAGCACGGTAGAGGACTTCATTATCGGTGAGGTCAAACCCGGCTGGATTGATGCCGCCGGTATCCGCTCTCCCGGGTTGTCATCAGCTCCGGCGATCGCAACGATGGTGGTTGAACTATTGCAAGAGACATTGCGGGAAGATTTTGAGCGCCGCGACTGGCAACCGGTCCGTAAACGGAACCGCCTGACTGAGCTTACGCCTTCGGAACGGCAAGAGCTGATTGCCGGAGAGCCTCTGTACGGGCGAATTATCTGCCGCTGCGAGACGGTCAGCGAGGGTGAAATTGTGGCGGCTTTGCATAGTCCTGTTCCGGCACTTTCTTTAGATGGTGTCAAACGGCGCACCGAGGCCGGTCTGGGTCGCTGTCAGAGCGGCTTTTGCGGTCCCAGGGTACTGGAAATCATCAGCCGTGAGTTAGGTATTCCGGCCACAGAGGTGATCCTGGACCGCCCAAACAGCAAGATTTTGTCGGACAGGATGGCCGGCACTCCGGAACCGGAGCTGACTGCAGCAGTGTCGGCAGAGGGCACTGTGGGAACGGAAAGCGGACTTGATGCGAAAGGCAATGATCACAGTAACAGAATGGATTGCATGACGCCTTCGTCAAAGACAGCTCGGATTGAATCCGGCCGGTTACTTGATGAGGCGGAATATGATCTTGTGGTAGTAGGCGGAGGTCCGGCCGGTCTGGCGGCGGCGCTGGCGGCCAGGCGGCGAGGACTGTCGCGCATTTTGCTGGTAGAAAGGGATACGGAGTTGGGCGGTATCCTCAACCAATGTGTTCACAATGGCTTTGGTTTGCATTTTTTCCGGGAGGAATTGACAGGACCCGAGTACGCCCAACGCTTTATTGAGCAATTGGCCGGCCGGGATATCGAGCTGGCTCTTGATACTATGGTGCTGGATATCGGCGCGGATCGCACAGTGCAAATGATCAGCCGTGATCATGGTTGGCGGCGGGTTGCGGGCCGGAGCATTGTTTTGGCTATGGGCTGCCGGGAGCGCACCCGCGGGCCGATCGGAATTGCCGGTACAAGGCCGGCGGGTATTCTTACTGCCGGTACGGCTCAGCGCTATGTCAATCTGGAGGGTTATCTGGTCGGCAAAAGAGTGGTTGTGCTGGGGTCGGGCGATATCGGTCTGATTATGGCGCGCCGGATGGTGCTCGAAGGAGCGAAGGTTCTGGCCTGTGTGGAGATCATGCCTTATTCGGGCGGGCTGACGCGCAATCTTGTGCAATGTCTGGCGGACTATGAGATTCCGTTGCTGCTCTCCAGTACGATTACTGAGATCCGCGGCCGGGAGCGGGTGGAAGCGGTGGTAGTAATGGCCGTGGACGAGAACAGGCAGCCGATCCCGGGCACGGAGCAGATTTTTGAGGCCGATACGGTCTTGCTTTCAGTCGGATTGATCCCGGAAAATGAGCTGAGCAAGTCCGCCGGTGTTCAGCTTGATGAGCGCACTAAGGGGCCCCTGGTATTTGCGGATATGGAAACCAGTGTGCCCGGTATTTTCGCCTGCGGCAATGTGGTGCAGGTGCATGATCTGGTCGATTTTGTGACAGAAGAGGCTGAGCGGGCCGGCAGTGCCGCGGCGGATTTTGTTTTGAGAGCGAAAGCTGCCGCATTTGAGCAGGATGCTTCCGCTCAAGATGCTGTCGGCGCGGCTGCGCCCGACAGCAAAGAATATTATGAGATTAATGCCGGCAGCGGCTTGTCCTATATTGTTCCCCAGCGGCTGCGTACCGGCTCAACCGGTACTTTGCTCTGTCATTTCCGGGTTGATCGGATATTTGATGGCGACTACAAGATTCAGTTGAACGTGGGTGATCGGGTGATAGCCAGCTTCAAGCGCGATTTTATGCTGCCGGGCGAGATGGAGCAGCTGCGGATTCCGGAAGCTCTGGTGCGCCGGATAGACGGCGATGTGACCGTCCAGGTCGTTCAGGAAGTAGTATAATTAATATATTAATATACCAATTCTGAGGATAAGTGAAGGCAATGGAATTAGTTCAAGTTATCTGTACACTATGCCCGCGCGGCTGCCAGCTCAGGGTTCATCCGGAAACGTATTTTGTCACAGGCAATCAATGCCCCAATGGGGTCGAATATGGCAGAGTGGAACTGCAGCGCCCGCTGCGCACGGTCACTGGCACTGTTGGTGTGGAGAGCGGCAGACTGCGCCGTCTGCCGGTCACGACCGAGGAGCCGGTTCCCAAAGAGCAAATTCCGGCGGTGATGGCGGCGATCAGAGAAATCGTAGTCCGTCCGCCGATCGCTGTCGGTGAAGTAATTATGCCGAATGTGGCCGGAACCGGCATCAATCTTGTCGCCACCCGCAAACTCACGGCTGAATAGATACAGACGATTCGCAGCAGGCTGAACGGAACTGAGGATTATGCGCAGTGCCCCCTCGGTTTCTTGCCTTTGCCAGCTTAGATAAATATTCCCCTTAAAATTCTAAAAATGGTGCTTGACTCTCTCGGCAGAACCTGTTAAGCTATCGAAGGACAAAGAAAGTCAAAGTCAAAGCTTTAAGTCTAAGAAAAAGTGCAGGTGAGAAAATGTCCAATATCAGTGACCGGATCGAACGCATGATTGACGAGCTTTTGGATCAACATGACGGCATTGTCGAGATTTCCCGCAATAAGCTGGCGCAAGAAATCCGAGTCGTGCCTTCGCAGATCAGCTATGTGCTGACCACCCGTTTCTCCAACAGCCACGGCTATGTCGTGGAGAGTAGGCGCGGCGGCGGCGGTTCGATCACAATCAAGCGGATCAGCACCTCGACAGCGGCGCAAGCTCTGTGGCATCTGATAAAGGAGATGCCGGACTATCTCTCGCAGCAGGAAGCCTACCAGATCATTGCCAATCTACGGCGTTCCGGTCTGCTGGAGGAGGAGATTGCTGAGATCTTCAGAGCGGCGATGGCGGATCAGGTCTTCGCAGATATAGACCGCCGGCTGGCCGATCAGCTGCGCTGCCGGATTTTGCGCAATATGCTGGCCGCTTTGGCCACATTGATC
>JAAZGH010000222.1 GCA_012511325.1 Clostridiales bacterium
CCACTGAGCAGACTAATCATTTCAGCAATTATGGTCTGTCGGTACGTACTGTCAGCGCCAGAAATTATCCCTATGATGAGGCTTTTGCCCATTTGATCGGCTATACGGCAGAGGTTTCCTTTTCCGGACAGGACGATCCAAAACATGAATTTTATCGTATGGGCGATAAAGAGGGCAAAAGAGGTCTGGAGGCTCCTTATGAGGAGCAACTGCGGTCAACCAGGGGAGTCAGAATAAGTTTGACCGGTGGCGGCGGAGAAGTTCTTTTCGAACGTGCTGCTATCCCGGGGCAAGACTTTTATTTGACCGTCGATGCAGAGTTACAGAAAAAAATCTATGATGTTACCAAAACTGACAGCTCAGCCACCACAGCGGTGGATCCGTTCAGCGGCGATATTCTTGCCTTGGTTAGTACACCTTCTTTCAGCCCTAATGCACTGACAATAGGAATGAGCAACACTGAATACCAACAATTAACAGACTCACCGCAAAAACCGATGTTTAACCGGTTCCAGCTGAGATATGCACCGGGATCAACTTTCAAGATTATTACTGCCATTGCCGCTTTTAATACCGGTGTTCTCACTGAAAATACTGTCAAGACAATCAAGGGAACAAAATGGCAGGCAGATTCTACCTGGGGAGGCTATTATGTATCCCGTCTGGTCGAAAATAATGAACCCCAAGATGGCATCAAAGCAATTGCTGTTTCAGATAATATTTTCTTTGCTCAGCTGGCAGTGGAAATGGGGGCGTCCGCTTTTTACGATCAATTGCTGAAACTCGGTTTGACAGAAGAAGTTCCCTCGGAGTACCCGTTCTATAAGGCTAAGATAACAAATAGCGGTCAGGCGGGATCCGAAGTTCTGATGGCTGACACAGCTTATGGCCAGGGAGAATTGCAGATCACGCAAGTCCAACTGGCTGCTATCTATGCCAGTCTGGTAAATGGCGGTAGAATTCTGGAGCCGCATATCTTGCGCGGTAATGAGCAAAAAGTTTGGAAAGAAAACTATACCAGTCCCTTCGTGCTGAATTACCTGCGCCGTGCCCTGCGCAGGACAGTCGAAACATCACACAAAAATACTGTAGCTCGCCCGTATGCGGAATTTGCAGGCAAATCAGGTACGGTCCAGCGCGGCTGGGACGAAGATTTGGACAAACAAATCATTGACACCTGGTTTATTGGCTTTGACAATGTCAATACTTCGCTAATCTTAGTTACACAGATGCAGGATATGCAGAGGAGAGAAGACAAAGCCAACGCTTTTACGCGCTGGGGTGAGCTTATGGATAGCATCTATGCTGATGGACCTTATCAGGTACCTTAGTAAGGAGCGATAGTGTCTGGCATGAAAAGATTATTACAGAAAGTCAAATCGGAGCGGATAGGATATCTCCTGCAACTCGCTTTTTATTATTCTATCTCTGTCTGGTTGATCTTCTGCATCATTAATGTCCTTGTTTCAGCCGGCAAACAGGTTCAAATTCTGTCCCTTGACTACATTAAGGAGATGCCGGCCGCATATTTCCTTGGTGGCGTCTTGATTGCGCTGGCGGCGCCAATAATTATAATGCTGGTTCCAATCAAATCGGATAAACTAAAGCTTGGTCAATTATTTTTGCTGATATCCTTTTGGTTGTTTGTGGCGCAACTTTGGTATATCGATTATATCGACCCCGCCCGGCAGCAATCTCTCTCCTATTGTTTCGGTCTGCTGCTTCTGTGCGTATTTCTCTTGGCGGCAACCCGAAATTTTTTGACTGCCAACAGAGAAAGCAAGCTCTTTTTCTATACAGCCTGGGCTTTGTTCATCAGCGGGATTCTCCTGGCCGCGCTGAACGTAGTAAACTGCCTGATCATATTGCCTGCAATTACTGCAGATGCAGAACAGAAACTGATGCGCCGGATTATACTGACACTGGTTCTGGCGCTGCAAGGAGCGCTGGCGGGCGCAGTAGCTGCTCATCTGTTACCGGATGTTGCCATCATTAAAAAGCCGTATGGACCGTCTGCCGGGAAGTATAGAGTGTACTATCTGGTCGGTTTCGCTTTTCTGATCCACGTCAGTTTATTTGGCTATATATTATATGTTCGGACTATTACCCTGACTACTCCGACTTATGATTTTGGTATTTTTTCCCAGATGTTTCACAATATGTCCGAGACCGGGTTGCCCACTACTACGCTGGAGAGAAGTTACGAACTTAGCCATTTCGCTGTGCATGTGTCGCCTATTTATTATCTATTGCTGCCTCTCTATCTGCTTACCAAGAGTCCGGTAACACTGCAGCTGGCGCAAATAGTATTGGTCGCTTCCGGGGTTATTCCGCTATTCCTGATTATGAGATTTCTCAACTGGCCAAATAGAAGGGCAGCCGTCTTTTCTCTGCTGTATTTGGCGCATCCGGCGCTAAGCGGCAGCAGCATGTACGATTTGCACGAAAACTTTTTTCTGGCACCCTTATTGCTCTGGCTATTGTTATTTGTTCTCAAGAATAATACGATCGGTACCTTTGTTTTTACTGCACTGGTGCTTGCCGTTAAAGAGGATGCGGCAATATATATAATATTGATTGGATTCTGGATGCTGTGGTCACAACGTACAAATAAGCGACATGGCATAATTATGCTGCTACTCGGGCTGGCCTGGTTTGTCCTGGCTTTGTACTGGCTCAATACCAGAGGTCTTGGTGCCATGGACAGCCGCTTTGCCAATCTTATGGCCTGGCCGGAGTATGGTTTGCCAGGTGTAATACTCACCAGCCTATTGCATCCGGCCTATGTTTTAACTCGTATTTTTACCGCGGAGAAACTGATATATATCCTAACCATGATGGCGCCCCTGGCATTTCTGCCTTTGCTGCGAAAGCCGGGAGCGGATCATATCCTGCTGCTGCCATGGCTGATCATGAATCTGATACCGGATTACCAGTATTAGCACAACATAAATTTTCAGTATCATTATGGTACGGGGGTATTGCTGATCTTTGCCACCATCTTGTCTGTAGAAGACATGTTTCAACATAGTCCCAGCTTCTATCGACCGACACTGCCCAGGCAAGCCAGATTGCGGCAGTTACCTTATGCAAAAACGAAGGCTATTCTCTATCAGAGGCAATATCCGTCCAAATCTTATCTGGCGTTGAGTATGGTCTCAGGCATCATTCTGGTTTCGGCTCTGTTTTTCGGTGCTACAGTATTCGCTGAGCATTATGTGCCGCGCGCGACAGTCAGACAGCGCCAGCAGATTGCTCAAGAAATGAAGTACGAGATGGATCAAATACCGCATCAGGCTTCGGTCCGGGCGACCACCTGGCTGACAACATACCTCTCCGGCAGGTCGAAGTTGATTGACCTCGATTATGAGCATATTGCCAATGCAGAAACCTGGCAGGCCGACTATATTGTGATTGATTTGCGCTACAACCGGAAAGAAGCTTTTGCCGAAAGGATTGAAACAGCAATTGCCCAGGGTTATCTGATCAAAGTGGAATTGCCGGACAAGATCCTGATTTTACAGCATCCGAGCGCTGCAGAATAGTATTATTTATACAGTTTGTTTTGTTACCTATCGTTACAAAATCTTTTATTAACCCACAGAGGCTGGAAAAAATGTACAATAAGTGCTAATTATTAGTATAATAATTGCTAACTACCGATAATAAACTATATTAAGAAAGGAGGTTATTATGTTACTGGATTTGCATGGAGATATTTGGACTGATGTGACTGTACAACGTTTGCAAGGCATGAAGTCTGTTATCAAAGATCGTCATCTGGATCGTTTCCGCCTGGGTGGACTTACCGGCGGGGTCTTTATCATCTGGGCTGACCCGCCTCATGACCAAAGACCCCAGGAACGCCTGATCGAAAGTCTCGGTGCTATGTCAGCGGAACTGTGGGAGAATCAGGATATCATCCAGGTTGTAACGGAGCCTGATGATTTCGCGGCAGCGGAAGCAGCCGGCAAACTGGGAGTCATGCTCGGTCTTGAGGGGTTGAGCGGCATCGGTACTAATGTTGAAATGCTCTATGCCTTTGAACGCATAGGTTTCAGGTTGGCGATGCTGACCTGGAACGAGCTGAATGATCTGTCGACCGGACCTACGCAAGATCCAACCCGTGGTTTGACAGGTTACGGTCGGGAAGCGATTAGTATTATGAATGAGCTGAAAATGACCGTAGATGTCGCCCATACAAATGAGAAATCATTCTGGGATATCTTGGAGACATCATCAGCTCCTGTCATTGCCTCGCACTCAAATGTGCGGAAGATCTGCGATGTGCCCTGGAATTTGTGGGATGAGCAGATCGACGCCATCCGCCAGGGCGGAGGAATGGTTGGGATCAATGCCTTCAATGAATTTGTCAGCCATGAGCGCGAGGAACAAACCCTATCCCGTCTGGTCGACCATATTGACTATCTGGTGGAGCGCATGGGAATAGATCACGTCGGCTTTGGTTTCGATTTTGATGATTTCCTTAATCTCGATACCCTGGCCAGTTTCAGTTCCAGTCCTGATCATGGATTGCAGGGGCTGCAGAACATCGGAGATGCGCCCAACATGCTGGCGGAACTGGAGCGCAGAGGCTATTCCCCGGCTGAGATCAGAAAGCTCTCAGGTGAAAACTTTGTCAACTTCTATCGAAGGGTCAGAGCCTGAGTTATGCTTTGGGAGAGAAGCCCTATCTGAGCCGGAGAGCCGGTTGCCAGGATAGAGGCATTAGATATTTGAACTTTAAGGGAGGTTTTGTATGTTTACTGTAATTGCTGATACGCTCATTAAAGCAGATAATACATGGGCATTATGGGCAATTCTGGTCCTGATTACCTGTATTTCGATCTACCTGGAACAGAAATACGAATGGGCCGCTAAGATCACCGGTGCGATTATCGGTCTGTTGGGCGCGATGTTGCTGGCCAACTTCAATGTAATACCTACCGATGCCCCGGTCTATGATGCTGTCTGGGGTTATGTCGTTCCGCTCGGTATTCCTCTGCTCTTATTCAATGCCAATCTGAAGAAGATCTGGCGCGAGAGCGGCAGGATCCTGGTCATGTTCTGCTTGTCGGCTCTGGGCACCCTGCTGGGTGTTGCTGTTGCTTATTTTGCCCTGAAAGGTGCGATTGGACAGTTGATTCCTGCCGTAGCCATGATGACAGGCACCTATATCGGCGGCGGCGTCAACTTTGCCGCCATGGCAGCCCAATACGATGTGGCTAACACAGTAACCGCTTGGTCTATCGCTGAACTGACCGTGGCTGACAATCTGTTGATGGCCTTATATTTCTTTGTTTTGCTGGCCATTCCCTCAGTCAAGTTCTTCCGCAAGCATTTCACGCATCCGCATATAGATGAAGTTGAGGCCGCTTCGGAGGAAAGAGACAAAACCCTGGCAGCCCAATACTGGAGCCCAAAAAATATTTCACTGCTGGATATCGCCAAGGCGATGGCAACCTCTTTTATGATCGTCTGGGTTTCCACGGAACTTGCCACCTGGCTTAAGGGCCTGGTACCGGTACCGGCGACTTCTGCCACTGTCGGAGATTTTTTCCAATCTCTGGCAGGCAACTTCCTCGGCAGCCAGTATCTGTGGATCACAACTTTGACCATGCTCTTAGCTACTTTCCTGCCCAATTTCTTAGGTAATATTAACGGGGCTCAAGAGCTGGGAACTTTCCTGATCTATATTTTCCTGGTTGTCATCGGTGTGCCGGCTTCGATCCCGCAAATCCTCAAGAATGCTCCTCTGCTTCTGGTCTTCGCGGGAATTATTGTTATCGTCAATATGGCGGTTTCATTGGGACTTGGCAAGCTCTTCAAATTCAATCTTGAAGAGATTCTGCTCTGCTCCAATGCCAATATCGGCGGTCCGACCACAGCGGCAGCTATGGCCATTTCCAAAGGCTGGACCAAGCTCATAGGTCCGATCATCCTGGCCGGTATCTTCGGCTATGTTATCGGCAACTACCTGGGCATTTTCATGGCCACATTGCTGCAGAATTTCTAACCCTGGTAAGTTAAACTGCAAGGCGTTGGAGACAGTTAAAGATATTGTTATCTTCTGCGGAGGAAGCGCAGAATCAATAACGCAAACGTTGTTCGCATAAGAGAGGGATTCTCCGCAACCAGACCGGTTGCGGAGAATCCCCTCATTTTTATTCTCTAATATCTCTAAAATACTAATTCTACATAGAATAAGGTACAATATATATTTATTTAAAAGTGCTCTGTGATCAGCTGCAGCGCTACCC
>JAAZGH010000223.1 GCA_012511325.1 Clostridiales bacterium
GGCCACTTTGCTGCTGGTCAGCTGGCTGCGGTTCTGGTTCTTAGCCGGGAAAAAGCACAAGCAAAAACCGCCGAAGGAAGCACCGCCCAAGCGGCCGAAGTTGCCGGAGCCACTAAGACCAATAGATAAACCGGCATTCGATTCTAAAAGACCCTTGCCGACTGCTAAAGCAGATAATCATGAGCCCTATAAGAATATCAGTGCCGATGCTAAAGCCTCGGCGACAAGAAACACTGACTCTGCCGGGACTCGGGTCAGAAAGACCGAGATCCCAAGCCCTGCCGACAGGAATGATCGGCCCTGGTATCTTGACGATAATTACAGTAGTCCGAAGAAAAAGGCGAGGAGAGGATCGTCGGAAACGGAATTTGTGAACCAGGCAACGGCGGGTGTCGAGAAGATTTCTGACTTAGATCCGAAAGAACCTGCGGAACTTGCCGAAGTTTCAGCTGAACCTTCCTATGTGCCATCTGCCTTTGCAGGTATTTCTGCTTTTGCGGATTCGGTTGATCCGATGGATCTTCATGATAGTGAGATGGGAGAGGCGGAAACTAAAGTATCTGCCCGTAAGACAAGGATTGCCGATGAGTTGACGAGCGAAAGTTCTACCTTATTGGATCCTGTTAGTGATAAGCATAAAGATCGGGCCAGGCGTTTCCGTCATAAACAGCGAAGGAGCAGTGATGTCAGCGGATCTGACAGCGGTATTTTTGAAGAGCCGGAAGATATCTACGGAGATCGCGGAGAGATCTGATGCGCGGATATTTGGCTAAGCTGAGAGCTCTGCTGAGCAGAGCGGAGGTTCTGCGCTATCTGATCATTGGTGTTCTGACAACTCTGGTCAACATCGGCATTATTGCTCTGGGCAATCGCTATCTGGGGCTGGACTGGCTTCATATTACCAATAAGGTTGCCTATGTCTCAGCTATCTTATTTGCTTATATTACCAACCGCATCTATGTCTTTCGTTCGCAGGAGAAAGTCTGGCCGGAATTGATCAGATTTGTCGCCGCCAGATTTGTGGTCTCCTTTATCTTCGAGGATTTAGGTCTGTATCTGATCTATGATGTGTTGGGTTATCAGAAGATGATGCCAATTCTGAAACATGTACCCTGGGCAAAATTCTTTGGTATGGCCGGCGTAATAATCGCCAATTATCTGGTCGGCAAATTATTAGTTTTTACACGGCGCCCCGGAGCAGATGATGAATTATCCTGAGGCATTGGCCTATTTGCAGTCCGCCCTCAGTTTCGGCATCAAGCCCGGATTGGAGCGGATGATCGAGCTCAGCCGCCGCCTGGGTCAGCCGGAGCAAAAACTCAAGGTTTTCCATCTGGCCGGAACCAATGGCAAAGGATCGACCAGCAGTTATCTCACTCATATCCTCGCTACAGGCGGCTACCGTGTCGGCTTGTTTACTTCCCCCTATCTGGAGCGTTTCACCGAACGTATTAGGATCATTTCCGGGTCGGCGGATCTGATGGAATATGACCGCAGCGGGCAAGCAGGGGAGATCGGCGAAACTGATTTTGCCCGCATTATGTCTAAAATCCGGCTGACATTTGCAGGGATGCTGGTGGCCTGCTATGAACATCCCACTGTATTTGAATTGATAACTGCCGTTGCTTTGCTCTGGTTTGCCGAGCTAAACTGTGACTATGTCGTGCTGGAGACCGGATTGGGCGGTCAGCTCGATGCGACCAATATATGCACTCAACCCGAAGCAATCATCATTACTTCACTGGGCTATGACCATATGGACAGACTGGGCGCCACCATAGCTGAGATTGCTGCTGAGAAAGCGGGAATTTTCAAAGCCGGGACACCGGTTTATGCCTATGATCCCGCTGCTTCCTATCTCTCCGAAGCAGACCAGGCCGCTGTGCGCACAGTATTGAGCGAAAAAGCAGCTGAATTGGCCTGTCCTTTAACCTGGATCGGCCATGATGAGAGACAAGATCA
>JAAZGH010000224.1 GCA_012511325.1 Clostridiales bacterium
CCGTTGCCGCCGTACATTCTGGAGCCGGTAGTAGCGAGACGGAAAAAGCGGCTGAAGATTTCCTCATGGTATTCACTCTTGATGCCTTCGCCATTGTCCACTACTTTAACATAGACCTCGTCAATTAGACTATTGGCATAGATAGAAATTTTACCGCCTTCCGGCGTATATTTTATGGCATTGGTAATCAGATTGGACAAGATACGTTCCAGAGCGACGCGATCACCGTAAATCAACGGCAGCTTGCCCAATCTGGTGAAACTGAGCTCTTGTTTGCGCTCTTCGGCCTGGGGTAAAAGCCGTTCCGTAATCGATCGCGCAATCTGATCGAGATTGATCGGCTGAATATCCACATGGACGCCCTGACTGTCAATCGAAGACAAGAGCAACAAGTCAGAGACCAGTTGCTCCATGCGCAGAGAATCATCATAGATTCTCTGTATATCAGCCTTGATTCCTGCCGTATCTTTCTCATCCACACCCCAATCCAGGAGCGACTCAGACCAGGACTTAATCGTAGTCAGCGGTGTTTTCAGCTCATGAGAGACATTGGCTACAAATTCTTTGCGCCGGCGTTCCTCGTTTTCCTGAGCTGTAATATCCTGGACCATCACGATATGGCCGTAGCGGCGGCTGGCTTTCCCGCCCAATTTCTGACTCTGGATCGTAATGCGATAGGAACGGTCGCCGGATACATAAACACCGGTCACATAATCATTGCCCAGCAGGATCGAAGCCCGGATACCATTTTCTTCGCCGTAATCCTGACAAAATTGCGCAAAAGTCTCGGGAATCTCATTGAGCACAGTGCGGGCCATCTCATTTGCGGTCAGAAGATGATCATCACTGCCATAGGCCACAATACCCAAATCCAGTGCCGCCAATATCGCCTGCGATTCAAAGCGCTCATGACGAACTTGATTAATTACGTTCATCATATGGTCATCTCTGGTTCGGCGGCGGAAATGTTCCCACACAAAGACAGCGATCATACAGATCGCTGTCGTCAGGATAGCTGTTACTACTATGATTCCAGCAGTATTCATACTCGTTTTTGAATTTCCGCCCGGCTCTGTCAAGCCCGATTTCGCCTTCGTGTCTGTTCAGCTTTTCAGATCACCGGCGGCGACCGGATCTCCCCCTGCCTCTGCGCAAATGCTCAAGCGGTAAGCCGGCTCATCTGCTGTGATCCTTGGAGAAATAATAGCCCACTCCGCGTTTCGTCAGCAGATACTGGTATTGACTCTGGTCCGGCTCCAGCTTCTCCCTGGTGCGCCGCACCGTAACATCCACAGTCCTCACATCGCCGTAGTATTCATAGCCCCAGACTTTTTCCAGCAGCTCCTCGCGCGAGAAGACTTGCCCCTCATGTCTGGCCAGGAAACGAACCAACTCGAACTCGCGCAAAGTCAGCTCGATCGGCTTGCCCTGATAGGACACCTGGTAACCGGCCTGATCGATCTCGAGATCGCCGAATACCAGCACCTGATCGGAATCGACCTGCTCATTTTCGCTGTACTGGACTCGCCTGATCAAAGCCTTCACCCGCGCCAGCACTTCCCGCACACTGAACGGCTTAGTGATATAGTCGTCCGCGCCCAGCTCCAGACCCAATACTTTATCGATCTCTTCGCTCTTGGCCGTCAGCATAATAATCGGCACCGAGGACTTAAGCCTGATGCGCTTGCAGACCTCAAATCCGTCCAGGCGCGGCAACATGCAATCCAGCAAAATCAGGTCCGGATCTTCATCCAATGCCAGTTGCAGCGCGGCAGCTCCATCATAGGCTTTCAGAATTGTATAGCCCTCGCGCGATAAATTTTCATCCAGGATATCGACAATATAGGGCTCATCATCAACAACTAGTATTTTTAGATCCATAAATCCCTCTTCTGTCAGGTAAATTAAGGCTTATTGACTTATAAAGTGATTATATCACAATACCTTGGCTCTATAAGCGGCCGGATCAGCCGCAAGTCAGCCCCCGCACCGACTTCCAGGGCTACAGTCCTTCAGTCAGACTGCGAGCACAAATTGAGCGAATGTGACGAAGGCGCGCTGTATGGGTCCGGTGCGCCTTCGTCAAGGAAACTTGAGTCTAGTGCTCAGCCCCGCCTACCAGCTCGATATCATCTTCATATTTGATGATTGCTTCGAGGGATGCCCGCAGAGCTCTGCTGATATCCTCCATCGACATCGATGGCGCTTCGCGGCGCGAGACCGCCTGCTCCGGTATGAACGGAACGTGGATAAAGCCCCCGCGCGCCTGAGGCAGTTCTTTGTCAATCAGATACAGAATTCCGTACATAAGATGATTGCAGACGAAAGTGCCCGCCGTATTCGAAACAGCGGCCGGGATACCGATGTCCTGAATCGCCTTCACCATCGCCTTGATAGGAATAGTAGCAAAATAGGCCGCCGGGCCGTCGGCGAAGATAGGCTGATCAATCGGCTGATTGCCCTCATTGTCGGCAATTCTGGCGTCGTCAACATTGATTGCGACCCGCTCGGGAGTGATCTCAAAGCGGCCGCCTGCCTGACCGACTGCCACTACGACATCCGGCCGCTCGCGGCGCATCGCTTCCGCCACCACTTCGATGGCCTTGCCGAACACAGTCGGAATTTCGATCTTGATTACTTCTGCCCCAAGGCCTGTTACATCGACATGCTTGACGGCCTCTTGAGCCGGATTGACACTTTCGCCGCCAAAGGGATCAAATGCTGTCATTAAAATCTTCATGTGTACCTCCTTTTATCGCAGTCTTTGAAGCGAATCTCCGGATTTGGCTTCCGGATTTTAGTTTTATCCGCTGATGCGGAATTTCGATCTTAAATATTCTGCTGTCACTCGGAAACAACTATATTATACAAAAAAAGCGCCCTTTTCTACAGAGTATATTGCGAGAATATGAGTATTAATAGGGAAAATATTCAAAATTAAACACAAAACAGGGCGTTACGATAATCAGCCGCGGTTTCCCGACTCATGGTAAGATATGTCTGAATCGGGAATGGAGGAAGATAATTGATGGAGAAGAAAGTTCTGGTTATATCCGGCGGCTCAAGCGGGATAGGCCTTGCTACTGCAAGCTATTTTGCCGAACGCGGTTTCCTGGTCTATGATCTGTCGCGCCGCGGCGGCGCGCCGGCAGAGATTTGCCGCCATATAGCCTGCGATGTCAGCTCCGAAGACCAGGTCAGAAGCGCCATCGAATTGGTCACGCAGGAAGCAGGCAGAATCGATGTCTGCGTCGCCAATGCCGGCATCGGTATTGCCGGCAGCCTGGAGGGAACAACTGATCAGGACGCTAAGCGCCAGCTGGAGATTAATTTACACGGAGCCCTGCGCCTGGCCCAAGCTGCTCTTCCTGCATTGCGGGCAAGCCAGGGACGTCTGATCGCCGTCTCGTCTGTGGCCGGCAGAATCGCCATTCCCTATCAATCCTGGTACAGCGCCTCCAAAGCCGCGCTTCTATCCTCCTTTCTGGCCCTTGACAATGAGCTCAGGCCGACCGGCGTGCGAGCTTTGACCGTATTGCCGGGAGATACCGCCACTCCTTTTACGGATAACCGCATCCATAATCAGGCCGATCCCGATTGCTACGGCAGCAAAGTCCGCACTTCCGTAGCCAAAATGGAGGCAGATGAACGCAAAGGCAAGCCGCCGCTTTCAGTAGCCAAGGTAATCTGGCGCCTCGCCCATCATCCGAATCCTCCGCCTCAGACGGTCGTCGGTTTCTCCTATAAGCTGCTCAGCTTGCTCTACAAACTGTTGCCGCTCCGCCTCACCAATTGGGTAGTCGGCAAACTGTACAGCTAAATTGTATAGTCATGGCTAAGGAAGATCCCGGACACCAATTCATTGAACATCCCTTGCCGCCACTGTATGACGAGCACAGCCGTATCTTGATCCTCGGCAGCTTCCCTTCGATCAAAACCAGAGAGGCAGGCTTTTTCTACGGACATCCGCAGAACCGTTTCTGGCCGATGATGTCCGCTCTGCTGCAGATCGTGCCGCCACTCGCGGCAGCTGATCCGGAACGCACCGCAAAGATCATGCTGGCCAGCGGCATCGCTATCTGGGACAGTATCGGCGCCTGTGAGATCATAGGCAGCAGTGACAGCTCGATTCGCAATGTAGTGCCAAATGACTTCGAACAGATCTTTGCCGCGACCGGAATCAGCCAGGTCTTCTGCAACGGCGCCGCAGCATATCAATATTACAAGAAATACCAGCCGGCGCGCCCGCAGATAAAGGTCAGGAAAATGCCCAGCACTTCCCCGGCCAATGCCGTCAAATCACTGGCTGCCCTGATCGCGGATTGGTCTGTCATCCTGGACTATCTCTAGGCTACTCTCCCGATCATACCGGTAATGTTTTGACGAAGGCGCCATCAAGTCGTCTTTTCCAATTATTCATTGGTGCTTTTTGCTAGAATTGGGCTATGATTGACTTCATTTGCAGCAATTGTTTGCAACAGGTCGCCGCCGACAGGGCCAGCTACCGCTGTAACTGCGGCGGCCTTTGGCAACTTGCGTCTGCAGGGGATACCGATGCTATCGAGCCATTCAGCCCGGGCCGGATCCAGCGCAACAATCCCGGATTAGCCAGATACGCCCCTTTTTTGCCACTGCCGGCAGATACATTAATTCGTCTCAGCCAGCAAGAGACTCAGACGCCTTTGTTGCAACTGACGCCGGATCTATGCGTCAAAAACGAATCCGCATTGCCCCATGGCTCCTTCAAAGATCGCGGAGCATGGGCAGTGATAGCCTTCGCCCTGCAAAGGGGAGCCACGAGTATCGTCCAGGACAGCAGCGGCAATGCCGGCCTTAGTGTAGCAGCCTATGCCGCCAAAGCCGGCCTGCCCTGTGAGATCTATGTACCGGAGAACGCCAGTCCGGGCAAGATCGCGAAGATTGAAGCTGCGGGCGCTGCCGTACATATAGTCCCCGGCTCGCGTGATCACTGCGCTGAAGTTTTGCGGGCACGACTCGATGCCACTGACACCACAGCCAACTCCAACCACTCCCGTCCGTTTTATGCCAGCCATGTCTACCAGCCTCTGTTTATCCAGGGCGTCAAAACCATCGTATATGAGCTTTTTGAGCAAAGACGGAAAATGCCGCAGCATATTTTCTTGCCTGTCGGCAACGGCACTCTGTTGCTGGGGTTGATTCAGGGGCTGGAGGATCTGCGCGCCGCCGGGCTTCTAACCAATTTCCCCCAGCTCATTGCCGTTCAGAGCGCCAACTGCGCCCCTCTCGCTACTGCTTGGGAGAGAAAAGAGAATTCGCCTTATCCAATCAGCGCCAGGCCAACATTGGCTGAAGGTATCGCCATAGCCCGCCCCGCCCGCGGGCGCGAACTGTTGGCTCTGACCGGGAAATACCATATCAGCTGGCAGCAAGTGAGCGAGCAGGCAATCGAACAAGCAGGGCAGGACCTCCACCGTTACGGACTGAAGGCTGAGCCAACCGCTGCCATAGCTTTTGCCGCTTTCAGCGAATTTTGCAATCTTCACGGAACACCGCCGGATACGCTAATCCCCCTGACCGGAAATAACTTTGAAATAAGATCTTAATACGACTCAGACAGTGCCGCGGCAGAGCAGGCAACAAAGCGTGATAGAATAAAGGCAACAAATAGAGAACATACAGGAGGGAAGGTACTGTCTGCCCTCGTGCTTGAACGGTGCCTATAGATTATATGAAAAAATATCTGATCATTCTGCTGGTGGTTTTCCTGGCATTCGGCTTTATCGGCTGCAAGAAAAAAGCGGAAGAAACGGATCTTTCCGAAACGACAGGCACGGAGCAGGTACAAACAAGCAGTGAAACAGCAACAGAAGCGACTGCCACGAATTTGCCCGCAA
>JAAZGH010000225.1 GCA_012511325.1 Clostridiales bacterium
ACCAGATTGGGCACTGCTTTGTCTGTGATCGTCATTGTAGTACCGATCGTGCTGCCTGCTCCGGCGTGTACATCCGGCATGATTCTGATCTTGCTTCCTGCTACGAACGGCTGATTGACCAGATTATGGATCTGAGCGCGCGCTGTTTCTTCAAGTTCACTTGTGAAGACCTTAGCTTCGTTGTATTTGCCTTTGATTATATGCAAATTAAAACACCATCCTTGCTTATTATCATTATATAGAAAGTGCAGAGTGTGTGGGAATTGACGGCTTTTATTTGCTTTGCCGGGCTGCAATGCTATCATTTAATTGTTTACAAAGTTGAGGATCAAATAATGGCGCCAATTAGACCAAAGTCAGTTCAAGCGATTTTTGAGATTAGGACGGTGTTTCCCTTTGGCTAAGCAATATCCAAGTATTTTTAATGATGTTCTGGGTCCTGTTATGAGAGGTTCCTCAAGTTCTCATACCGCTGCCTCTGTGCGCATTGGACAGATGCTCTTCCAGCTGCGCCGGCCGGGGAAGGCGAAGGTCGATTTTTATTTTCGGCAGGGGAGCTCAATAGCCCGGACCTATCACACGCAGCAATCTGATCTAGGGCTGGCGGCCGGCTTGTTGGGATTAGAGGCTGACGACGAGCGCCTGTTATCAGCGCTGGATTTATTACCGGCAGCAGATCTTGAGTTAAATTTTCACATAGTTTCCGGAGAGATCACGCATCCCAATTCTTATCAGGTCCGTCTTTTGAATGAGGACGGATCACAATATATGCTGACCTTCCTTTCCACAGGCGGAGGCATGATAGAGCTGGTGGAATTTCAGGAGCGGGTAATATCTGAAGACGGCGGTTTTCACTTGGCTTTGCCAGATAATGCAGCTGATTTTGATTGGTTGATTGTCAGATCGGAGAAGCCCTTTACAGATGAGGAGAAGGCGGAGTTTGAGCTGAAATCTTCCGATACTGTTTATTTTAGTCCGGTCTTGCCCATCGGCTCACAGCTGAAGCCTGCGGTACCCTTTACATCGATTCCTGAGCTGAAGGAATTAGCACATGACAAGGGATTGAACGCTTATCGGGCTGCCATGCTGTATGAGAGCCGGCGCAGTGGTTTGCCACCCTCTGCTTTATTGGAGAAGATGGACTATATCCTAACCGTTATGGAAGAAGCTGTGAATATGGGTTTAGCAGGAACAGATTTTTCTGATCGCATTCTCGGGCCTCAAGCGCAAAAGATTTTGGCAAATACACAGACATTTGTCGGGGGTGAAGTGCTGCGAAATATTATCGCCAATACCAGCGCGGTGATGGAGGTAAAAAGTTCGCTCGGCGTGATCGTGGCGGCGCCGACAGCTGGGGCCTGCGGCGTGATTCCCGGCAGCTTGCTGGCTGTGGGCAAAGCGGTCAATGCCAATCGGGATGCCATAATCGAAGCTCTCTTTGCCGCCGGGCTAATTGGCTTATTCATTGCCATGGGATCGACATTTTCCGCCGAGCTTGCCGGCTGTCAGGCTGAATGCGGCTCTGCCTCAGGGATGGCGGCGGGAGCAATCGCCCATCTGCGGGGCGGGAATCTGGAGACAGTGCTGGCGGCTGCTTCTTTAGCGCTGCAGAATATTATTGGCTTGGTTTGTGATCCAGTCGCAGGCAGGGTAGAAGTGCCTTGCCTGGGCAAGAATATACTGGCGGGCAACAATGCACTGAGCTGTGCTAATATGGCTATATCCGGGTTTGATACCGTTATTCCCCTTGAAGAGACAATCAAGGCAATGGATGAGGCGGGAAGAATGCTACCTGCGGCTTTGCGCTGTACCGCAATCGGAGGTCTGGCCGGTACTGGGACTTCGCAGCAGATACAGCAAATGCTGACTGAAAAGCAAAATTAACTGCCTTGAAAATGAATTACAGCAAGTACTTGAGAGTTTATCTGATGTAAGGAGGCGCTATGGCTAGTGGGTGCTTTAATGTGCTAAGGTTAAAAGCGAATAGATAATATGTGCAAAAAAGTAGCAATTGTCACTGGTGCATCCTCCGGCCTGGGCCGTGAGTTCGCACGTCAAGTAGATAAGGTCAAGGGAATAGATGAAATTTGGCTGATAGCGAGACGACAGGAACGCCTGGTTCAGTTAGCTGCCGAGCTGAAAACAGCTACCCGAGTTTTGGCTCTGGATTTATTGCAGGAGAATTCTTTTGAGATCATTGCATCTGAGCTGAATCAGCAAAAACCGGTAGTTTCGATCTTGATTAACAATGCTGGCAAGGGCAAAGCGGGCAGATTTACAAGCTTAGAGCGAGACTATAACGATGAAGTATTAAAGCTGAATGTGCTTGCTATTATGCAGCTTACGAATATTGTTCTGCCATTTTGCGCACCTGGCTCCAGAATCCTTCAGATCAGCTCTGTGGCAGCTTTTATGCCGCAACCTGGCTTTAGCGTCTATGCCGCCAGCAAAGCCTTTGTTCTGTCATTTGCGCGGGCTCTGAATGAGGAGCTGCGCCGTGAAAAAATTACAGTAACGGCTGTTTGCCCCAATCCGATGGAGACTGAGTTTTTTAATAATGCCTCAGGCAAGAGTAAGCTCAATCGGATTAAATCGCTTGGTATTGAAAAGCCTGAACATGTTGTTAGGGTCGCGCTTGAAAGATCCGCCCGTGGCAAAGATGTTTCCGTATCCTGCGTTGCGGGTAAATTATTGCGCCTGGTCGGGAAATTCTTACCTAACCGCGTCATTATGCGGGTTATCAGCAAAATGGGCTATTGACAGCCTGTAAGCAGTTTTTCTGCTAGAATATCAATTAAGCATTTTAGATTTATTTTATATAGCTAAAGAAAGGATTGATGCCAGTTATGAATCCGGCACCTGTAAAGAAAGATGTCCGTTTAGCCGTCCTGATCGATGCTGATAATGTTTCCCCTGATCATACGCAAAATATGATCGAGGAAATCGCGCGTTACGGCAATCCTACAATCAAAAGAATATATGGGGACTGGACTAAGCCCGGTCTGACCAAATGGAAAAACCAACTCCTGGATTATGCGATTTCCCCCGTTCAGCAGTTTGGATATACTACAGGGAAGAATGCGACCGATTCCGCCATGATTATTGATGCCATGGATATCCTGTATGCAGACCGTGTGGACGGCTTTGTAATTGTTTCTTCGGATAGCGATTTCACCAAATTGGCTACCCGTCTCCGCGAAGCCGGCAAAATCGTCTATGGCTTGGGTGAAATGAAGACCCCTAATGCTTTTATTGCCGCCTGTGACCGCTTCATTTATCTGGAGGTAATTGAACAGCGCAATGCAGTAAGTGCCGACAGCTCGGGAGCTGACAGCGAGGATAAGGATCTTTCAGCTGCTGAAAGCAAGGCAAAGAATGCTCAGGCTGAGGATAAAACTAAAAAAGAAATTAAGAGAAGCCCTGCTAAGAGGGGTGAGCGCGCGGGCAAAGATGAGAGTGAGCCGGTCAAAAAGCCGGCAGTACTGAAAGTGAATCGCAATGTTATTAATCTGATTACTAACTCAATTCGCGATGTCGAAGACGACGAGGGCTGGGCTTTTTTGGCTGATGTCGGCAATATGCTGATAAAGAGACAGCCGTCTTTTGACTCGCGGAACTATGGTTATGATAAATTGACAACAATGATCAGATCCATCGATAACTTTGATGTTCAGTTCCGCGAGACCAGCAATCCGAATATCAAATTGGTCTATATCCGAATCAAAACTCTTAAAAGATAGTCCGATAATTAAGTAAAAATAAAATTTTTCACTTGGAGGGAATTATGGGGAAGCCGATCTTGGTTGTGATGGCAGCAGGAATGGGATCACGCTATGGGGGATTGAAACAAATTGAGCCTGTCGGGCCCGGTGGCGAAATTATTCTTGATTATTCTGTCTATGACGCACTGCGAGCCGGTTTTGAGCGAGTTATTTTTATTATTAAGAAGAGCATTGAACAAGATTTTTCAACTTGTATTGCCCCGGGAATGAAGCAAAAAATCCAGATTGATTATGCTTTTCAGGAGCTTGAGGCAATACCGAAGGGTTTCAAGATACCTGAGGGCAGAGAAAAACCCTGGGGCACTGGTCAGGCTATTCTGGCGGCCGGCGATCTGATTGACGCTCCTTTTGCCGTAATTAATGCTGATGATTATTATGGCCCGCAAGCGTTTGCTCTGATGTATGACCATCTCAGCGCTGCCAGATTCCCGGCGGAAACTTATGCCCTTTGTACCTGGCAGCTGGTTAATACCTTGAGTGAGCACGGCCATGTCTCGCGAGGCGTATGCGCGCTTACTGCGGATAGCTATTTGCGTGAAATTATCGAGACTAAGCAGATTTTCCAGACAACAGACGGCGGAAAATACCGTCTGGATGACGATCAAGACTGGTGGGAGCTTGCCGCTGCTACCCCGGTATCGATGAATTTCTGGGGTCTGCCACAGGACTTCCTCCAGCTGCTTGAAGAGCGCTTTCCTCTCTTCCTGGCATCCGATGTTGTCTCGGATCCCTTGAAAGCTGAATTCCTGCTGCCGGAAGTTATTGACGGATGTATTAAAGCGGAACTGATCAAAGTTAAGGCAATGCCGGTCGCTGACCGCTGGTATGGCATTACTTATCGGGAAGATAGAGACAAGGTAACAAATGCCCTGGCTGCATTGACAGCCGGTGGCCTGTACCCGGCGAAATTATGGCCCTAGCTTTATAAAAACTTCTGAATAGAGAGTGCAGTATGCAATTTAAGACTGAGCTAATACAGTTATTGGCCGCGGAATCCGGCCTGGAGCAATCGCTTTTCGCTTCTTTGCTGGAGGTGCCGCCGCAATCGGATCTGGGCGACTTGGCCTTGCCTTGTTTCCGCCTGGCCAAGGTTTTGCGCCAGGCGCCGGTTCAGATCGCTGCTGATCTGAAAGAAAAAATTTCCGGTAAATTGCCCTGGTTGGTGCGAATTGATGTCGTAGGCGGCTATCTGAACTTTTTCTTTGATCCTGCTCAATATGCCGCCGCGGTGCTGCGGCAATGCCTGGTGTCAGATTATTGTCCCGGCTCAGGCGACGAAGGCGCCGGAAAAACGGTTCTGGTGGAATATTCGTCGCCGAATATCGCCAAGCCTTTTCATGTGGGTCACGCTTTCTCGACCTTGCTGGGCGAGACAATTGCCAATCTCTATGAGCATCGCGGTTATAAAGTTATCAGGCTCAACCATTTGGGCGACTATGGAACTCAATTCGGCAAGCTGATATCCGCCTGGAAGCGCTGGGGCGATGAAGCGGCACTGGCAGCAGATCCGATTACGGAGCTTAATCGGGTCTATGTCAAATTCTATCAGGAGCTTGAGGAGTATCCCGAATTGGAGGACGAGGGGCGAGCGTACTTCAGACTTCTAGAGGATCGGGCGCCGGAGGAATATGCGCTCTGGGAACTGTTTAGAAGATTGAGCCTGGAAGCCTTCGACAAGATCTATCGCAGATTGAATATCAACTTTGACAATATGAACGGCGAGAGTTTTTATTCCGATCTGATACCGGAGGTAGTTGAGCTATTGCAGAAAAAAGGACTTTTGGCTGAAAGCGATGGTGCCTTGGTCGTGAATCTGGACGAGTATAATCTCAATCCCTGTCTGATTCTTAAATCCGATGGTGCTACTATCTATGCTTCGAGAGATATCGCAGCAGTTTACTATCGGGATCGGGAATGGGATTTTTACCGCAACATCTATGTTGTGGGGCTGCCGCAAAAAAATCATTTTCAACAAGTTTTTGCCGTGCTGAAAAAAGCTGATTTCACTAAAGCTGATCAGTGCGTCCATGTGCCTTTCGGAACGGTTCGTGGTGCTGATGCGGTTTTTTCAACCAGATACGGCAATGTCATTTTGCTGGATGATCTTCTGGCGGAAAGTGTAAATAAAACCCGGGAAATCATTCTGACCAATAATCCTGATATGAGTGAGACAGAGGTGGATCAAATTGCCGAAAGCGTTGGCGTTGGAGCCGTAAGATATACTTTTCTGCGCAATGGCAGGGAAAGGGATATCATCTTTTCCTGGGAAGATATGCTTGACTTTGAGGGCGATTCAGCCCCTTATCTGCAGTACTGTTATGCCAGATGTTCCAGTATTCTCCGCTTAGCGGAGACCAGAGGAATTTGGCCTCAGGATCAAATCGATCCGGTTCAAGCCGGTCAGTATTTGACCGGTCCTGAGGAACAGGCAATTCTGAAGTTGACAGCTGACTTTGAGGATGCTGTTTTGGAGGCATTGACGACTCATGAGCCTTCAATTATGCTGCGAAATATCAGCCAGCTGGCCAGAGCGTTTAACCGTTTTTATCACAGTCATTCCATATTGCATGCCGAAACGGAAGAACTGATCAAAGCCCGCTTGATGCTGACTGAAATCACCAGACTATATCTGTATACCGGTCTCAGGCTTGCCGGTATCGATGCCTTAGAAAGAATGTAATGACAGATTTCTTTAAATTGAAATATATTCCCCCGGATACTGCAGAGATCCAAGATCAATTGCGCAAAATGCGCTTGCGAATGCGCATGTCCCTATCAGCTGAGAGCATTGTAAGCAGTTTAACTGATCTTGATCAGTTATTGCGGGAATTGTCGGAAAAATATTTAATCAGCCAGATTTACTACTCTCAACAGCCGGATGACGAATATTGGCAAAGACAATATGAGAGTTTTTTACTCTGGCTTCCTCTGTTTAAGATCAGTTTGCAGGAAACATTATCCGTTTTGGTGGATCATCGCTCCGGTGAGATTATAGCAGAGCAGTCAGGGGATAATGCTTTCCGAATAGCAGAGGCTCTTTAGTCAACTTATGTCAGTTCTGTCAGCTCGGAACAACAGGAGCTGATGCAATGCCGCCTGCGCTACGACAGAATAATTGAGGAATTGGGCTTATTGCCCTACGGTTTTTTTCAACCCGGCTATTTGTTGAAGCGTCAGTTGACACAGCTCGATAGTGAACGCCGCAAAACTTCATTTCTTAAGTTTGTCCAGGCTTTTCAGTTTTGTAAGGAGGAATTACTGCAGCTTTACTTGCGCATCCTGGCGCTACAGCGACAAATCAGCCAAAAACTTGGTTATGCGCGCATAACGGATTATCTGGAGAAGGAGCGCCTGCTCGTGACCACTGTCAGCCGCTCTCAGGAGAGCGACTTTGCCCATACGCTCAGACGTTATTTCCTTCCGCTGCAGTATGAATTGAGAAGACAGCAAGCATTGCGTTTGGGCAAAGACAGCCTATCTATATGTGACCGTTGGTTCCCGACTCCTGAGGGCCTGCCGGCTCCTGACGCAGCAAATAACAATC
>JAAZGH010000226.1 GCA_012511325.1 Clostridiales bacterium
AGTATCAAGTAATCGATTATGAGGCACGCGAGGTGCTGTGTGTACGTCTTTGCGAGCGTATCGGCATTGATGATCCCAGTATGACGCATAAGCTCGGCAACGGCAAAAGCATTAAAGAGGACAAGGATTTTAAAACACATCGCGATGCTGTATTTGAGATGGTCGAAAAACTTACTTCTGAAGAATATGGCGTTATTACAGAGCTTGACGAGATTTCAGCAGTCGGTCACCGTGTTCTGCATGGTGGTGAAGAATTTACTGCTCCTGCCTTAGTTACTGACGAGGTCAAGCAGGCAATTCGTAAATGTTTCGCATGGGGGCCGTTGCATAATCCGGCCAATTTGACCGGCATTGAAGTCTGTGAAGAAATCATGCCTGGCATTCCTCAGGTAGCGATCTTTGATACAGCCTTCCATCAGACAATGCCTGCCAAAGCTTTTATCTACGCCTTGCCCTACCGCTATTATGAGGAGCTTGGAATTCGCCGTTACGGCTTCCATGGCACTTCACATATGTATGTGTCTCAGCAGGCGGTAGAACTCCTGGGCGGCGAAGCTGAAGGCACCAGGATTATAACTTGTCATTTAGGCAACGGCTCATCTTTTGCTGCGGTTAAGGATGGTAAATGCGTTGATACCACTATGGGTCTAACACCATTGGCCGGAATCGCTATGGGCACACGCTGCGGTGATATCGATCCTGCCATTGTTCCTTATATAATGAAGGCAGAAAATCTGACTCCTGATGAGATTGATCACATCATGAACAAAGAATCGGGTGTTAAAGGAGTTTCGGGGGTAAGTTCGGATTTCCGGGATCTCGCTGCAACGGCGGCCGAGGGTAACGAAAGGTCAAAGCTGGCATTGGATATGTTTGTGTATCAAGGCAGGAAGATTATAGCAAGCTACGCTGCTGCCTTGGGTGGAGTTGATGCCATAGTATTTACGGCCGGAATCGGTGAAAATGATATTAATACTCGCGCCAGAATGCTCGAGAATCTGGAGTTTATGGGTGTTGAGATTGATCACAGCAAGAATGATGGCCTCAGAGCTAAAGTTGCTGATATTTCCAAAGACGGATCGAAGGTTAGAGTATTTGTTATTCCGACAAATGAGGAGCTCTCTATTGCAATTCAGACCGTAGAATTGCTTGGACTGGATAAGTAGATAGTCTTATGAATTTGTTCTGCAGTGAACTGTTCTGTAAGATCCATAGGCAAGGTTCACTGCAGGATTAATTCTTGACAAGATAAATTAGATAAGTGATAATACATTTCGCGTCTCAACGGGAGTAGCCGTTTATGCCTACAACGGCTCGGAGACAAATGTCCGAGAGGACAGCAAATGGATGGAGGTGTGAAAAATGGCAGTCCCGAAACGCAAATGGTCAAAAGCGAGAAGCCGTAGAGCACGAGCAAACTGGAAAATCAGTGCACCCACTTTGGTGGAATGTCCGCGTTGCAAATCATTGGCAGCAGCCCATAGAGTCTGCAAAAGCTGTGGCTATTACAAGGGCCGTGAGATTATAACTGTTGAAGATAAATAGCATCTTACCGGATTCTAATTATATAAAGCAACGGCGCCTGCAGGAACCGTTGCTTTTTTCTAGAAAGGCAAATTTATGAATAAGCCGACAGTCGCAATTGTAGGTAGACCGAATGTAGGTAAGTCATCCCTATTTAATATGCTTGCCGGCATGCGGATTTCAATTGTAGATCCGACGCCCGGGGTCACTAGAGATCGTGTTTTTGCAGATTCGGAATGGCAGGGAATCGGCTTTGCTATGATTGATACAGGCGGCATTGAGCCGAAGTCAACGGACGATTTGTTAGTGCAGATGCGATTCCAGGCAGAGATTGCCATTGAAACTGCGGATGTAATTATTTTTATGACAGATATCCAAAGCGGGTTGACCGCTGCGGATTTGGAAATTGGCAGACAGTTGAGGCGCAGTAGCAAGCCGGTAATAGTCGCTGTTAATAAAATTGATCAACCGGGAGATCCGCCACCTGGCTTTTATGAATTTTATCAATTAGGCTTTTCTGAGGTTTATGCAGTTTCTGCCAGTCACAAATTGGGATTGGCCGAGATATTGGATGCTATTATCGCTCATATCCCCGCAGATTTTAACAACGATCTGCCTCATGATACTATTCGTGTAGCTGTCATAGGCAAACCTAATTCCGGCAAATCTTCCTTAGTTAATCGGTTAACAGGCGAGAAGAGGTCTATTG
>JAAZGH010000261.1 GCA_012511325.1 Clostridiales bacterium
ACCATAGGCAAAAGAGAAGATATGCTCTTGCTGGCCGGGGAAATTAAAAATATTTTAAAGGAGATAGATGAGAGATGAGAAAGGCGGACATTTCACGGAAAACAGGCGAAACCGATATCAATGTCATCCTGGTTTTGGACGGCACAGGCCGGTCCGAGATCGATACGGGAGTCGGCTTCTTAAATCATATGCTGGACAACCTGGCCAGGCACGGCCGCTTTGACCTCACAGTTAAAGCTGTCGGCGATACTGATGTCGACTGTCATCACACCACGGAAGATATCGGCATTGTGCTGGGCGAGGCTTTTTTGCAAGTTCTGGCCGATAAGAGAGGCATCAGGAGGTTCGGCTCGGCCATTATACCGATGGACGAGGCCTTGTCTCTGGTAGCGCTCGACTTTTCCGGCAGAGAGTATACGGTTTTTAACGCTGCTTTCAATGCCGAAAAAGTCGGCGACTTCGATACGGAATTGGTCGAGGAATTTTTCCGGGGCTTTGCCCGCGGCGCGAAATGCAATCTTCATATCAGGCTCTTGGACGGCAAAAACAGCCACCACTGCATCGAGAGCATATTCAAGGCTTTTGCCAAGGCGGCGCAGATGGCGGTTGCCCTGGAAGGGCATGACGATATACCGTCGACAAAAGGGGTGCTGTAATTGTATATATTCCCGGCGATAGATCTATATGATGCCAAGGCCGTCAGGCTGCTCAAAGGCGATTACGAAAAGATGACCGTCTACTCCGACAATCCCGTCGCAATAGTGCAAGACTTCGAGAGCAACGGCATCAGCCATATGCATCTGGTTGACCTGGAGGGCGCCAAGAGCGGAGATAATAAAAACTATCGGACGATTGCGAAAATCCGCGAGAGCTCGGATATCTTCATCCAGCTCGGAGGCGGCATCAGGAGCGTTGAGCAAGCCGAAAGATATCTCGGCCTCGGCATCAACAGGATTATCTTAGGCACGGCGGCCATAGAAGACGAAAATCTGCTGGCAGAACTGGCGGGAAAATATCAGGAGAGAATCGCTGTCGGCGTGGATGTGATGGACGGCATCGTCAAGACCCACGGCTGGCGAAAAGCCACCGGCATTTATCTGAAAGATTATTGCGAGAAGTTAAACGCTCTCAATATCAGAACGATTATTGCGACGGATATCTCCAAGGACGGGGCGATGAAAGGGACCAATATTGCCCTCTACGAAGATTTGCAAAAGCTTACCGATGCCGACCTGGTCGCATCCGGCGGCATACACAGTATTGAGGAACTGAAGAAAGTCCATGCTTTGGCTCTCTACGGCGCTATCATCGGCAAGGCCTACTACACCGGAGACATCAAGCTCAACGAGGCAGTGAAATATGAAGACTAAAAGCATCTATGCCTGCATGGATATCAAGGACGGCAAAGTCGTAAAGGGCGTAAAATTTGCCGCTATTCAAGAGATTTCCGCTGATCCCGTCGCTCTCGCTCAAAAATACGAGCGGGACGGCGCTGACTATCTGGTCTTTTACGATATCGGGGCGACAGTAGACAACAAGGAGATCTTTTATGACAAAATCGGCGAGATACTCAAGGCTGTCAATATCCCCGTAGTTGTGGGCGGCGGCATCAGAACTTTGTCCGACTGCGACCGATTATCTGATCTCGGCGTCAGGCACTTCAGCATCAATTCCGCCGCGCTCAGAAATCCCGCTTTGCTGCAGGAAGTCAGCGCCAAATATGGCAGTGACAGCTTGATCCTCTCGGTTGATGTCAAGAAAGTGGACGCCGATTACCATGTGTTTTTGGGCGCGGGCAAGGAAGATACAGGACTTGAGGCTAAAGCATGGATAGAAAAGGGAGTGGCTCTGGGTGCCGGTACGGTAGTGATCAACTCCATAGACACCGACGGTGTGAGAGAGGGCTACGATCTGGCTATGCTGGAGAGCCTGACCGAAGATGTGAACTGTAATGTGGTGGCATCGGGCGGAGCCGGTAAGAAAGAAGACTTTTTAGAAGTCTTCCGCCGGAATAAAAAAGTTACCGGCGCCTTGGCGGCGTCAATCTTTCACTATGACCTGGTAAGTATCAAAGAGATAAAAGAGGCGATGCAAACAATGACGGATATTGAGAATTTGAAATATGATGAGCGGGGGCTGATACCGGCGATCACAGTCGATGCCGAAACCAAGGATGTTCTGATGC
>JAAZGH010000227.1 GCA_012511325.1 Clostridiales bacterium
CTACGAATTCTAAGGAACAAAGTGAATGTGTGATCCCTTCCATGGCATCTGATATCGGGTGGGAGAAGTCATACATCGGATAAATCAACCAATCATCTCCGGTGCGGTGATGAGTTTCCCTCATAATGCGATATAGTACGGGATCGCGTAGATTCATATTCCCTGAACTCATATCTATCTTGGCTCTTAGCGTCATGGCGCCATCAGGAAATTCTCCCGCTCGCATTCTGCGGAACAGATCTAAACTCTCCTGCGGGTCACGATCACGCCAAGGAGACGGTATACCGGGACTGGTCAATGTGCCGCGACTCTCACGCATTTCATCAGCTGACTGTTCACAAACATAGGCTAGATTGAGTTTGATCAGACGCTCTGCCTGACGATATGTCTCCTCAAAAAAATCCGATGCATAGAAAAAACGATCATCCCAGTCATAGCCAAGCCACCGGATATCTTCCTGGATAGCATCTACATAGCTGGTATCCTCTTTGCTGGGGTTGGTATCATCCATTCTTAAATTACAGAGACCGCCATATTTCTCGGCCGTGCCGAAATCGATATAGATAGCTTTCGAGTGACCGATATGAAGATAACCATTTGGCTCAGGGGGAAAACGGGTATGGATTTTAAGGCCATAGTGTCTTCCGCCGGGAGCAAGATCCTGCTCAATAATATCGTGGATAAAATTTCCGCTCATTAGTGCAGTTTTATCATCTTTTTCATTGTTTAGATCTTTTGTCATCTGTTTTTTCCTTTGCATGAATATTCATTCCAATATTTAGATTGGATAATTATAGCAGAGTATTTCTAAAAAATACTCCATAAAAAAATTTCTTTGCTTAATTATTTTGTTGCAGGAACACTAATGCCTGTTCCAGGCGCTGCATTGATTCAGCTTGGTCTAAAATCAACATCAGTTCTACAGCACCGCCCGGCGTAACTGAGCGACCGGACAGACTTGGTCGTATAGCTCCCATTACCTGACCGAGTTTATACCCGCTCTCCGCAACATATGCTTGAATAGCCGATAATATCTCATCATGCTCCCAAGTAGTGAGCTGACTGAGCTTGGGGATGAGATCTGTTAGTATGATCAAAGCCACTTCGGGCTGTAATTTAGAGCGTTTTTGTCGATACAGATCCAGATTCAGCGGATCAGCTGCAACAAAAAAGTCGATTTGTTCAGGGATATCCGATAAGCGAGTTATGCGGGGTTGTAATAGCGCAGCCAGAAGCGCGAGATTGTAATCCTGACTGCCTAATACCTGATCAATCAGTGGCTTGATCAGATCGGCAAAATCCTGCGGTTGCATAGCACGCAGATATTGTTCGTTGAACCAGTCGAGCTTAGCCATCGAAAACACCGCCGGAGATTTACTAATGCCGGAAATGGAAAAGACTTGTTCCAAATCCCGGAGTGAATATATCTCGCGGGTATCGTCTCCCGGTGACCAGCCTAAGAAAGCGATATAATTGATAATCGCTGCAGACAGATAGCCGTGATCAAGCAGTTCGGCAAAACTGGTAGCGCCATGACGCTTGGACAATTTACTGCCGTCCTCACCTAAAATTAAAGGCAAATGAACATAGACCGGAACCTCCCAGCCCAGGGCTTCATAGAGAAGATTATACTTTGGAGTTGATGAGAGGTATTCGGAACCACGAACTACATGGGTGATCCCCATAGTATAATCATCAATTACATTGGCAAAATTATAAGTTGGGAAGCCGTCAGACTTAATAAGAATCTGATCTTCAAGCTCCTCATTAGCGACTGAAATTTCGCCAAACACCTCATCACTAAAAGTTGTAAAACCGGTCAGAGGCATTTTCTGACGTATCGCATACGGCTCGCCGGCTGCCAGGCGAGCCGCGACTATCTCCTGCGGCAGATCACGACAGTTGCGGTCATAACTGGCAAACTCCTGATCAGAAATTCGCTCCTTACCGCAGAAACAATAATATGCCTTACCCTTACTTACCAATTGCTCAGCATAGGGCAGATAACCTGATTTGCGTTCAGACTGTACATAGGGGGCATAGGGGCCTCCCATATCCGGTCCTTCATCATGATGCAGGCCGCAAGCCCTAAGCGTCTGATAGATAACTTCGACTGATCCCTCAACTATTCTCTCCTGATCAGTATCTTCTATGCGCAAAATAAACTGACCGGAGTTTGACCTGGCAATTAGATACGCATACAAAGCGGAACGCAAATTACCAATATGCATAAATCCGGTCGGACTTGGAGCAAAGCGGGTGCGAACAGTTTTTGTTTTTGACATCTTGATCTCCTCTTATCAAGTCAAATGAGCACATCAATAGGATATGCCAAGAAATTTCTGTGCATATCCGGAGAACCCACAACAGAGCAGGTTCTAGTAATATTGAGCACGTTTTATCTTTTTGGATGTATTTTTCTCAAATTCTTCGGTACGTATCTCTATTCTGCGCACTGCTTTATAGGCAACCATATTCTGGTTAACTTCTTTGACAACATCTTCCAAACGAGCTCTTACTTCAGGTGAATCCAGCTCCTTGCCTTTTAACTCCTCGATCTGATCTATCTGTTCCCTGTCCGGGAAAATAATGGCTCTAAGCAGCATATGACCTTCTTCTTCTATAGCATGAACAACAACTTCTTTGATCAAGGGATTTTCCAGCAATAGAAATTCGATCTCTTCCGGGAAAATATTCTTGCCATTGCTGGCGACAATCACGTTTTGCTTGCGACCGGTGATGATGACAAAGGAATCTTCGTTGATATAACCTATGTCGCCGGTATGGAAGAACCCATCTGCATCAATCGCTTCGGCTGTCAGCCCGGGATTCTCATAATATCCCAGCATCACATTGTGGCCTTTACCAACGATCTCGCCATAGCCGTTTTCGTCCGGATTGATAATTTTCACTTCCACCCCGGGCAGCGGAAGACCCGCTGAACTGTCATTGTAATATTTATCTCTATTCAGAGCCAGGATCGGAGCACATTCCGTAAGTCCATAGCCTTGGAAACAGTGGATACCTAGATCTCGCAAATTGCTCAGCAAATCGGCCGAAACTGCGGCGCCGCCGACAATCAGAAAGCGCAAGTTAGGTCCGAGCAAGGCATGGATGTCTTTAAATATCTTTTTGCGGATATCAATGCCGATTTTCATTAAAAATCGAGATAGCTTAAGACCGAATTGAAATTTTCTCTTGACTTTAGGATCAGAATCAATTTTGCGCATGATGCCATTATAAATATTCTCCACAATCAGTGGCACCATAAGGACATATGCCGGCTTAACTTCTTTCAAGCTGGGCAGTATATGAC
>JAAZGH010000228.1 GCA_012511325.1 Clostridiales bacterium
CGCCATCACCGTTCCCGGCGGTTCTAATCTCTCGCGCAAACAGATCGATAGTCTGGGCGAGTATGTCAAGACTTATCGCGCCAGGGGTCTGGCCTGGTTAGTGCCGGCTCCGGAAGCGCGCGGCTCGTTCCTGAAATTTCTTAAGCCCGGACAGATTGCCGCTATCGCTGACCGCTGTAAGGCAGGTCCTGATGATCTGATCCTGATTATTGCTGACAGCAAGACGGAAATAGCGCTGACCGCGCTGGGAGAGCTGCGTCTGGAAACTGCCCGCAGGTTGAATTTAATTCCGGAGGGACAGTGGCAGCTGCTCTGGGTGACGGAGTTTCCGCTCTTTGAATATGATGAGACAGAGCAGCGGTTGGTAGCCAAGCACCATCCTTTTACCGCACCGCTGGCTGAAGATATGAATTTGCTGGAGACAGCGCCCGAACAGGTGAGAGCCGAGGCTTACGATATTGTCCTGAACGGTGTCGAGCTGGGCGGCGGCAGCATCAGAATTCACGATCAGGAACTTCAGAAGCGCATGTTCGAGCTCTTGGGTCTGAGCCCGGAGGTGGTTGCCGAGAGATTTGGATTCCTGCTGGAGGCTTTCCAGTACGGGGTGCCGCCCCACGGCGGAATTGCCTACGGCCTTGATCGCTTGCTGATGCTGCTGGCTGAGGAGGCCAGTATCAGAGAGGTTATCGCCTTTCCTAAAGTGCAAAATTCCTCTTGCCCGCTGACTGGGGCGCCCGGACAAGTGGATGAGCAGCAGCTGGCAGAGTTGGGACTGGCGCTTAGTCAGGCGAAGAAATGTATCGTCACAGACGATATGGATGCTGAATTAGACTGAGGCCGGGGCTGGGGACCGGAAGTTTCAGCAAGAAGGCTGATGCAAATGAGATTAGATCAAGAGAACAATTATCTTTCTGATGAGGTTGAGGCGGCGGTTTACAATTCTGCCACTGCCACAGAACCGGCGGATGCCGGTTTGCCTCAGACTGATCCGGCAGCTGAGGCTGCCGAAAATGATGACCGGAAGTCTGATCCGACGGACAAAGCCGCAGAGCGACGTAAAAACTTTTTCTCCTGGGCGCGTTTTATTGTTATCTGGCTGTTGATCGGAATATTTATATCTCAGTTTGTACTGCAACGCAATACCGTATTCGGTGATTCTATGGTTCCTACTCTCTACAATAGGGATGAGCTCCTGGTGGAGAAAGTTTCCCGCTATTTTGGCGGTATCTCCAGAGGCGATATTATTACCTGCCGCTCACAGCTGCTTGGCAGTAGCGGCGAGACCTATATTGTCAAAAGGGTGATCGGTCTGCCCGGTGAATTGGTTGAGATTAAGGACGGACGGGTTCACATTGACGGCAATGCCTTAGAGGAAGACTATCTCCCCGCTGGCCTTAAGACTGACGCGGTCCGAGATGAGTTTCGGTCGGTGACTCTGGCTGCGGATGAATACTATATTATGGGCGATAATCGGCAGCAAAGCCAGGATAGCAGATATTTCGGCCCGGTCAAAAAGAAAGATATCAGTGGCGAGGTTCTGATCAGATTTTATCCCTTTAACCGTCTGGGCAAACCGTAGCTTGACAAAAATAAAATATATACATAAATAGTAGGAGTATTTTTAGATGATAGGTCAAAGGCAAAATGTGAGAAATTTTTGCATTATTGCTCATATCGATCACGGCAAGTCAACTTTATCTGACCGCCTGATCGAGCATACAGGCGTTCTGACCAGGAGGGAGATGCAAAGTCAGGTTCTGGACAATATGGATCTGGAGCGGGAGCGCGGCATTACGATCAAGGCGCAGGCGGTGCGCATGAGCTACCGGGCACCGGACGGTGAAAGCTATGTTTTGAATTTGATTGACACGCCCGGTCATGTCGATTTCAATTATGAAGTTTCTCGTTCGCTGGCTGCCTGTGAC
>JAAZGH010000229.1 GCA_012511325.1 Clostridiales bacterium
CCAATAATGGCGACTGGATCATTAGATAGGGGAGCAGGATCAATTCTATCTGCAGAAGAAAAACCGGCAAGGCGCGGAGACTCAAAAAAGGCAGGCCGGAACCTCGAGTTATCAGCCAGCTTAACCAGGAGATCAGAGCAAAATAAATGACAAAGTCCCAATAATTGGTAATCATAAAGGCCGCTAAAATCGCGCTTAGCAGCCAGACCCGCGCATCCAGCAGGGAGTTTTTAAGTTCCTCACGGGCCAGAGCAGTGCGCAGGTTTTTGATCTCTGTTTGCCTTTCCGCTGCCAAGGCAGAGATCAGTTTATTTTGCCACAGCTCGGCTCGATCCTTGAACCAACCGCTCTGCCATAAAGCAGTCAAAATGAGTAGCAGGCCAATGACACAGGCGAGATTGAGCAAATGGGCATGCAGATCCGCTATTAAAAAGGAATAATAGGGAAATTCATGAATTGTGAAGTCATCCAGAGGCGGATTATGGCCGATAAAGCGTGTCGAATCGGAAAACCAGAAGCTGTCAATAGATCCGGTCATGGCCGGATTGATTCCAGTCAGCCATTGTAAAAGAGGGTGAAGCGGGGACTTGGGATCATAGAGGATGGCATGCCCATTGCCGCCGAAGCAGACCAGTAGTGCAACTAAGCCTCCTGCCAGCCAAGGGATAAATTTTTTGCGCTCCCGGCAACTGCGTGCCAATAAATTAAAGCCGACTGCGAAGCTCAAAGTGCCGGTCAGAGCCATAGTCGAAGCCAGAGCCAAATTGTAGGAGATCTGCGGTTTGATTCCACTCAGCTTTATCATTATGCTGGTCATGATATGTCCGCCGTAGTAATAATTGATAGTACTTCCGGCAAACCACATATCTAAAGCCGGCAGAGTATCACTGCGCCAGAGACTGTTGATAAAACCGATATTCATCATTTTTTCCAAACTGTCCAGCTCAGGTTTCAAGCCGCGGGCAAAGGTCCATAAGAGCAGGAGTAGCGCGAAAATTAGTTCTTCGGCAATGATTAATCTCGGTTGGAGATCAGATCTGATACTCTGTGAGAATTTCCGTCTCAGTTGCGGCAGACCCCAGCAGATGAAGGCGGCCGCCAGAAAGAGAACAAAAAGGGAAAAGCGGGTAAAAGGCAGGAAGCCCGGTGTGCAGAGCCAAGTCGCAGTCAGTGTGATCAATAGAGGGCCGAGAATTTTCGCCAGGGCATAACCGGCATCCCTGCCTGGAGCAAAATAGGCGGCTAAAGGCCAGAAGATCCAGCCGGCGAGTGTCCAGACCAGCCACCAGCTTATATAGTAGGGAAAATCGCTGCCCAGAATTAAGCCAGCCAGCAGGGCGACGGGCAGCAGTAACAGAGCCGGCAGCCAATCTTTGCTTCTAACTAGAGGCAAATTAGTCATCGCCTGCTCCGATCACGGCGGCAGCAATTTCTTCCGCCAGACGTACCGCATAATTCATGCCGCGGTCTTCCGGATAGATCTGAGCCATGCCGGCGAGCCAAATACCGGGCAACGATGTTTGCATAGCCGGCATTTTGCGGCTGTAATGGCGCTCAATCACCGGCTGGGCATATCTGGTCCGGACCAACTTGGCCGTCAGGACTTTATTCTTTGCCGTCCCAGGGAAAGCGGAGGCGGCTGCAGCTAAGAATTGATCTCTAATGGCGGAGTCGGGCAGATGCCAGAGTTCTTCCTCTGCATCCAGATAACGGGAGAAATAAACAGGGTGGCCGCATTCGGGCAAGGAACAGATCTTGTCCTGCTCAACAATAACCACGAAAGGCAGCTCATCACAGATTGTCGTCCAATACCATGGCGAGAACTGCTGTTCATAACAGACAATCAGGCACAAATTAGCCTTGTGCTTGCTGGCGGCCAGCCTAGCTTTATAGTCATCATCAGGCAGGAGGCCGTCGGCGAGAGCCAGGAATGGTTCCGCCGCGGTGGCACATATGACCTGAGCAAAAAGATGGTCATAATTTTTTCCTGCAACTTTTAAGCCATAGCGCCCTTGATCCGGTTCAGTGCCGGCAAAAATTTCAGTGACCCGGCTGTTTAAATTCACCACGCCCCGGTTCGCGACAATGCCCTCTTTGAGCCGGTCGGCAACTAATTGGAAACCTCCTGTGATATAGCCTAGCTTTTCTTTGCCGTTTTCGCGGGATCCGCCTCTCAGCTTGAACTTATTCCAAATCCAGACCGCCGATATTTCTGCGGCATCTCTGCCGAATTTGGAGCTAAGCAGCGGTGACCACAGAGCTTGCCAAGATTTCTCACCGCAATTCTTTATTATCCAATCGGAAGCCAGTTCATCCTCAAGCGCAGACCAGTCTTTCAGGCGCGCAGCTCTCAAGACGGAGAAGCCTGTGCGCAGCCGTTGCAGGAAAGGGAGAGGTTTGAAGCGGAGGAGATCAAGAGCCGAAACAAAAGGATATAGCTGCTGCCCGGACAGGAGTGCATTATTGGCTGTAGTCCAGAGTAAATTACCGGCCAGGCCCAGCTCTTGCAATAGTTCGAGCAAATAATGATCGCTGGTAAACAGGTGATGGTAGATATCATCAAGATAGCCTGAAGGCATCTTTTCGCCGGCAATCATGCCGCCGGGGCGTGAATCCGCCTCAAAGAGATGTACCTCGTAGCCACAGCGGCTCAATCGATAACCAGCAGTCAGCCCGGTCAGACCACCGCCAATAATCGCAATTCTAGGTTGTTTAGTCATCGTCTACCTGCATTTTATATCTTGGCTATATTATACTGCTTCAGATAGTATTCCGCATCCGGCAAATTGTCTGCTGCCCAGGCGATTCTGTTAGCCATTGCCATCGGCTTTCCATCCTCGGCAACGACAACAGTCGCCCCTCTGATCAATTTGGTTTTGAGCTGGCGGGCATGACTGAATTCCGACTCTTGGTTCCATAGATAGGGAACAGGCAAGAAGCCGGCGACGAAGGCTTTATACAATCCATCCGCCGAATAGAGATCAGGGATGCTCTGTTCCAGCCCGCGGATCAAAGCTGTGGCATCCGCAAGCAAAGACTGTTCTCTTTTGATTACATCCGCATTTAGACTTATGTCGTCGACCAGCCCTTGGCGTCTCGCCGCTCGATAATGTCTCAGCGCATGCAGAGTGATCCGGATACTCTCATTGATAATCTCGGGCGTAGCCAGATGCAAGGCCTCCGAATAACTGACAACATGGATTATCTGAGGACTAAGCGCATTGTGCGGCTCAATATCATCCATCGGGCAGGTCACTGCGGCCAATTGAATTTTGGCTGCTTCCGGATCCGGCCGGAAGTAATCCAATCCGGCCCGAGGTTGCAAGATTATTCTGAACTGATCGTCTTCCAGAGATTTAACCAGCTTCAGCAAGGTTCGCGACTTGGCAAGATCCTGTACGCCCCAGGTGTTGCGAGGGGTGTTCAGCATAATTTGTAGAATGAAAGTATTACAGCCGAGCTGCTTAGCCAGCTTAGCTGCCAGATATCCCGATACAATATAGGTAATATCGTCAGCGCCTCGAAAAGAAAACTGGTGCGATACATTGGCTTCAAACGGCTTACCGCTTCCGGCAATCCAGCGGATGGTTTTTATATGTTCAGACAGATTGGTATATAGATCGTACGGGCCTCTGCCGTCAAGTTGATTGAACCACCAGAGAGAAAGGGCATGCCAGCAGATATTTATGGTTTCTTCATAAAGCCTTGCCAGATAAGGGATTCGCTTGGTGCCGGCATAAGTCCGCACCAGCAGCGGACGGGCAGCCTGATAGATCAGCGCCAGGTCTGCGGCGGAATTGACAGGCACTCCGCCGCCATTGGACAGTCCTGCCCAGTTTTCACCGAAATGGGATTGACTGAGCTGGGATGTACCCAAAGACAGAATGTCCAGCAGCCCGGCCGCAGCCAATTGTTCGGCCCAAACAGCGCATAGGCGCACAGCTTCCTGGCGCTGCTGTCCCGAAATATAGGGGCCGGCATGCGCTCTAATCAACGGTCTGGTTGCCGCAGCAGAAGCTCTGACGGCCGCCAGCCGTTTGAGAACAGTGTCCCGGCGTGTACCGTATTCCGGATATTCCCACTTGGAAATGCTTTGTTCTTTGTTATATTCTCCGCGCTCAATCAGATCCTGACCGAATTGCAGGAGACTCTCATCGTATTGACTGGTATCC
>JAAZGH010000230.1 GCA_012511325.1 Clostridiales bacterium
AACTAATACAGCCGTCAAAATAAGATTTTTCACAATCAGCCAAGGCAAATTGACAGCCATTTGACCCAAAATCCACAACAGATTTGTTTTCGGCCGAAAACTCTGACCTGCAAAAACCAGAAATGCGCCCGTGAACTGGAAAACAGCTGTAGATGCGACAACCATTAAGGCATAGAAAGCAAGCCGGAGTTTGCCCCTGACTACAGGCAGATACCCACTGCCCCAACCTAGTAGAAAGGTAAAGAACATACCCAAACCAAAATACCGCCCGGCTAGATAGTCCCGAAAAAAGCCACTGGCAAGACCAATTATTAAACCATCGCGAGGACCATACCTCATCCCCGTAAGGAGCGGAAACACTAAAAGAAAGTCAGCTTGCAGACCCAAGGAACCCAGATAGCGACCGTCAAACTGAAGCGAAGTGCCAATAATGATAGCCAATGTATAGACTAGGGCCGGTCTGATGCGAGCCAGAAAACTTATCATCAATTTTCTCCAATCAAAACAAAGACAATCGAACGATTTTCTTCAGGAGCGCTTGGTTTTATAATTGCGGATTGAATGGCGCCGGCTTTGGAAAATTTTAGTTCCTGAACAACACCAATAACCAGGCCGGGTGGAAAGTGACCACCCGCACCGCTGGTTTTAATAATATCGCCGACTTTCAAAATTGATTGCCCGGAAATATTGTCTGCCAGGCAGAGTCCTTGCGCCCGCAGTTGAATATCGCCTCTTACTCTCATATTAATAGCAGCCGTTCCCTCGCCGGCGACTGCATTAATGGCAAATCCCTCATGGATCAGTGGCATCACCTTGGATGAGTTGATATCAGAAGAATAGAGCCGGCCCAGGAGAAATGACCCCGCATCTACCACCGCATAAGAATTGTCGGGAGAAACATTGATGCCATCTTCTCGTCCCAGATTAATTCGATACAGATCAAACCAACCGGTAAAACCATCAGTTAAAATATAGCCGCCTTTGATTGTATAACGATCAAAACGGGTTTTAATCTGAAGGGCTTCTTTAAGGTTTTCATACTGCTGTATTGCTTCTTGATTCTGGCTCAGTTCATTTGCCAGTTGGGCATTTTCCAGCTTAAGCTTCTCATTCTCCTGACGTATCGCCTCGGTATCGCGCAAAGAAGAAAACCAACCGGAAACGGAGCCCGAAATAGAGCGAATACCGCGATAAATCGGGTTAACAATCTTGGCAATCGGAGTAGTCAAAATAGAAAAAGGACTGGAGTCAGGAATTGTTGACAGCATCAACACAGCCAAAATAACTATGGCCAAAACAACTACTACTATGATGCGTGGTCCCTTGCTTCTATTCATATACGATTACTGCCATCATACCGGATAGAATAAATTGTAACACTAGGAAGTCAGTTGTGAACAGGGCCAGGTACATGGCAATAAATTGACTAACTAGATTAAGCCCCGCTCTTTCATGCTCACAGATTCATTAGAGCCGATTATTAAATGGTCGAGCACAAGAATACCCATCATCTCTCCAACTTCCATCAATCTCCGCGTAGATTCCAGATCAGCAGCACTGGGCTCAGCATCCCCGCTGGGGTGATTATGAACCAGAGCAATGGCAGCAGCATTGGCCTTAACAGCTTCCCGGAAAATATC
>JAAZGH010000231.1 GCA_012511325.1 Clostridiales bacterium
GAATTACCCTGCCATTTATTGCCCGTGGCGGCAGCTCGCTGCTGGCCAAATTTCTGATGTCCGGACTCTTACTGGGAGTGGCTGCCAGAAGAGAAAAGGGAGGTTATCGACGTTCTAAAACAGATGGAGTTGATACTTCAACTTTAGGCTATTTGTCCAGAAGTTAGAAAGTGAGATTGCATATTAAGGCATGAAACAATTTTTACGCAATCTAAAAATTGTAACGGTTCTTTTGGTTCTGCTGGTTGCTTTCCTGCTTGCCGGTCTCTTTGTGCAACAAAAGAGGAGCCAGCAAGAGCTCTCAGTGGCAGCAGGGGAGAACAAACAAGCTCTAAGGCAAAGATATAGCCGTGCAGGTAGTATTCTGAGCGCGGATAGGGTTCTGCTGGCACACAGTAAAAATGGCGAAAGAGAATATGCTGCTGATCCCGCTTTAGCCAGAGCCTGCCTGCATTTAGTCGGAGACTATACTCATCGCTTGCCTTTCGGCATTGAGTCAGTATATATGCCGGAATTGCTTGGAACTTCTCGTCCCTTTTTTACACAACTGTTACTTGACATCAAAAGACAAGGCTTTACAGGTAATGATCTGATTCTGACAGTGGATTCAAAGCTTATGTTGAAAGCGGACCGGTTATTGTCAGACTATCATGGCAGCATTGTGATGCTCAATTACCGGACAGGAGATATTTTGGCTCTGGTGAGTTCGCCGCGCTTATATCCGCAAGATATTATTGACTGGACAAATATTGTTGAAGGTTCATTGTTTAACAGAGCTCTTTTCGGGCGCTATTTGCCGGGCTCTACTTTCAAAATCATCCCTGCAGCTGCTCTCTTGTCAGATAGTAAACTCGATGTGACAATGACAGTTGATTGTAAGGGCAAAGAACCGATAGTGTCTGCCGGAGCTAAAGAAACGCTGACGCCGGAGGGACATGGCAGAGTTGATCTGGCTAAGGCATTTTCTAAAAGCTGCAATGCTTTCTTCGGCAAGTTAGCGGTCGAGTTAGGGCGTGAACGTTTACTTGAACAGGCAAAAGACTTTGGTTTTAATCAAGAATTGTTTGTTGATCGCCTTAAGATTGCTACTAGTATTATTGATCTAACAGAGCCTGGTATAGGCGCGCTATCTTGGGCAGGTGCTGGCCAACCTATAGGCCGCGATAGACTTACTCTCAGTCCTGTACATCTGGCTATGTTGTCCGGTGCCATTGCTAACGAAGGAGTATTGATGAAGCCGCATCTGCTCAGACAAGAAATTGATCCTACAGGTGTTACCGGTCAGGAGAGAAATCCGGAGCAGTATTTTATTTGCTGTGATCAGCACATAGCTGCGGCAATTGAGAAATTGATGCTGGACACCGTATCCTCAGGCACAGGTAAAAGAGCCTATCGTGATGGGCTGAAAATCGCCGGCAAGACAGGTACCGCTGAAATGATTGATTCTGAAGGAAAACCAGTTGTTAATTCCCTTTTTACGGGCTATCTGATTTCGGAAACTCATCCAATAGCCATTGCGGTTGTTTTAGAGGATGAAAGCCGTGCTGCCGCACAACTGGCCGGCGATTTACTAAGTTATGCGGCGAAACGGGATTTGCCCTAATACTGTGAATAAATGTTAAACTTAGTTCAAGATGGAAGCTCCGTGGATACAATGGCTTCAAGCTGCTAAGGAGGGAGATTCTGAAGCGATAGATCAAATGTTGGAAGCCTTGATGTCGAGGCTTTATCCCTTATGTCTAAAAATGACGAGCAATTCTTTTGATGCCGAAGACTGTTTGCAGAACTCTCTGATCAGAATTATGAACAGTCTCAATAGCTTTGCCGGAAAAGCTTCTTTTTTTACTTGGTGCTATCGTATTACCATCAATATCTGCTACGATTTTCTTCGTCATAAGAGCAGGCAAAAAGAAGATCTTTGGGCTGATGACTACTCAGGATTACCGGTTCAGAATCAAATTCCCGTGAGCGAGGAAGCTGAACGCGCTGAGACTGTATCAGAGATTCGTACCGCCTTGCTGAGTTTGCCGGAACCTTTCCGGGATACCGTGATTTTATTTGAGCTGGGCGGTTTCAGTGTCAATGAAATCGCTGCACTGCAGGATGTTCCCGCTGGAACGGTTAAGTCCAGATTAAGTCGTGGCAGAGCGCAGTTGGCACAAAATATGCAAGAAAGAGAAGACAATAAAATATTAAATCCGGGAACCATTTAATCCGATCCTTCGTCAAATGGATGACAGCAATGATTGACAATAGGTGTGAGTGCAGATATGAGCATAGATGAGAAAAATATAAATTATCAGCAAAAGGAGAGTATTTCCGGGCAGCCGGATCAGAAGCTGGTTGAGCAAGGGCAGTTTTTACTGGCTCGGTTCCGTGCTGAAACAGATATTGTCAGCCGGAAATCCTTGACGGATGAGCAAAGGAAGCGCATTAAGGCTAATGTCTTAAAAAATATGAATCAACCAACTCTTAATCTTGTTGAAACACAGACGTCCAAATCATTAAATGCCGGTCAATTCCTTCTCAAATTCGTCGCTCCTGTTGCAGCAGTTTTTTTGCTTTCTCTTGGCTTGATACAAGTGGCAAATTTGTTTAGAGCAAAAGATGCCGTCTCTACGCTAGAAAAAGGCATATTTACAAATCCCGGGGAATTTTTGGCGCCGGAGCTAGCTATTGCCGATGAAGATGCCAGCCGGGATCATCTAAGGTCAACTGAAACAAAATCACCTGTTCCCACGGAGGCAGAATGTGATAAGGAAACAATGGCTGATTCTGCTGAAGAACATGGTAATCCGGCTGAATCACTTGCTGCGACCATGTCTTGCACTTTTGCCGTCAAAGCCCAAGAGGATTTTGATCAATGGAACAATCTCTTTGTGCAGATCCTGGAGCAAGCTCAATGGATCAGAGTAAATAATGCTCAGATATCTGAGTTGCGGGATTCTATTGCTCAAATCGGCGGCAGCGAAGAAATCAATCTGACTTTCTATCAAAACAATTCCCCGACTCAAACTGCCTGGTTGGGATATCTATGTCTGTCAATAGACTTTCCTGAGGAACAACCGTCTTATATAACTCAGACGGAATCTCTTCTGAAGAAAAAAGGCTTGTCATTTGATCTGATTAGAAGCAGCAAGGATATGCTTGAATTTCTTTCAGCTACTGAGGCACAATTAAAACAGACAGCTGATCAGATTATAGATACTGTCAACTGGACCGGACCCGGAGATCATATTCTGATCTGGCTGCTGGCAAAATAGTTCCTGAAGAAAGAGGTAATAATTTGACAGATAAGACTGTAATGTTGCTTGATGGCAACAGTCAAATGAACCGTGCTTAATATGTTATAGCGGGGCGTGAGAACCTTAATTCAGCTGACGGCACCCCTACCGGAGCCGTCTATGCATTTTTAAATATGTTTTTGCGCTACCGTGACCTTATTCAGCCGGATCTTATATTTGCCTTATTTGACCGTCCTGAACCGACATTTAGACATGAGATGTATCGCGAATATAAAGGGGACCGCAAGAAAATGCCGGATGAACTGGTCCTGCAAATGCCTCTGGCCAAAGAACTCCTTGATGCCCTGGGAGTCAAAAGATATGAAGTGTCAGGTTATGAAGCTGATGATCTGATTGGCACAATGGCACATATAGCTGTAGAACAAGGTTATAAGGTTACTATCGTTTCCGGCGACCGTGATACTTTCCAGCTTATTAATAAAAACACGGAAGTGTTGATGCCGGTTAGTCGCAGTGGTCTAACTCAGCAGGAAGTGATTAATCTCGAAGTGCTGGCCGATAGATATGGTCTGATTCCGGAACAGGTTGTCGATTTAAAGGCACTTATGGGTGACAGTTCAGACGGGATACCCGGTATTAAGGGCGTAGGCGAGAAGACAGCACTTAAGCTTCTGCATGAGCACGGGAATTTGGAAACTGTTCTTGCTAATGCGGATCAGATAAACGGAGCGCTGGGAGAAAAGATCCGGGCAGAGGAGGATATGGCCAGATTATCTTATGATCTGGCCAAGATAGAGCTTGCGGTTCCGATACCTGATTTGCCAGAGTATCTTACTGATATTAATTTTAGGCAATCTGATTCTGAACTGTTACAGTTCTTTCTGCGCTTGGACTTTAAGAGCATGATTCCCAGATTTGGCCTGGAGCAAGCACTGGCTGATTGGAGTATAAAGTTGAGCCGGGATAGCAGCATAACGGGAAAAGAGCAGACTGAGTTCAGCAACAAAGAGGAGTTTCTACTGCATTGCAAAGATCAGGAGATTGTTATCGCCTGGGAGGAACAGAATGACCATGTGGTCAGCTTGATTTCATCTGAAGGCTGTGTAATGCATCTGCCTGGCGCTGATGCTGTAAAGTTCCTATCTGAATTGTCTGACAGAAAGCTTACAATCTGGGACTACAAAAACTTTCTACGCCAGTTCAAACAAAAAGCCTATAAAAAACCGCCTTTTGATTTAAAAATTGCGGCGTATCTGCTTGATCAGATGGAGGGACAGATTCAACTTGAGTCTGTATTGAGTAGGACTCTGGCTTCTGATTATCAGCCATATCCACTGTTTGAGCATGTGGCCGATGCGCAAATCTCACTGTTGGAAGGCTTAGAACATCAGACTGCTTTAACAGAGGCTGAGCAAAGCCGAATTTTTTATCGGGCGCAACAAATGATCGCTGTCAGAAACAAGCAGGAGAAAATGGCAGTGGATTTGAAACTGGAGCGCTTACTTGCGTTAGAGTTTTCTCTGGCCGGCGTCCTGGCCGATATGGAGGCAAAAGGGATTACCCTGGATCAAGCTGAACTAAGGTCACAGACAGACAGAATGGCTACGGATATTTCCGTGTTGGAAGAGGAAATATTTACTTTGGCAGGTCATGAATTTAATCTAAATTCGCCCAAGCAGCTAGGCATTGTGCTGTTTGAGGAGCTTGGGCTTCCGCCGGGGCGCAAGACAAAAACCGGGCAGTATTCTACTGCTGCTGATGAGCTGGAAGCTTTGCAATTCAGCCATCCGATTATACCTTTAATACTTGAGCATCGGAGCTTGTCAAAATTGAAATCTACTTTTCTCGAGGGCTTAAGTCAAGCTGTAGATGCGGATGGTCGCGTGCGCACAAGCTATCATCAGACACTGACTTCTACCGGGCGTTTGTCCAGCTCAAATCCTAATCTTCAGAATATTCCGATCCGCACTAAACGAGGGCGGGAAATTCGCAATATTTTTGTGGCTGCTCCCGGTTATATTTTGCTTGATGCTGATTATGCGCAGATTGAGCTGAGGATACTGGCTCATTTATCTCAGGATCCGAATTTGCTGCAAGCTTTCGCCGAGGATATTGATGTTCATAAAGCAACCGCCAGCTCTCTTTTTTCTGTTCCTGTGGCAGAAGTAAATGCTGAGCAAAGAGATATAGCCAAGACCGTCAACTTTAGCATTGTGTACGGCATCAGTGATTTTGGCTTGGCTCGGGATCTGGGTATATCTATCGGCAAGGCTCATGACTATATCGCCGCCTATGACGCTCGCTATCAGAAAGTTAGAGAATGGTTGAACAATACTATTAAGCTGGCATATGATCAGGGTTATGTTGAAACTCTATTAGGACGAAGACGCTATGTTGCAGAACTGAAGTCTTCCGACACAAATGTGAGGAACTTTGGGGAACGAGCTGCGGCCAATGCTCCGGTTCAAGGAACCGCTGCGGACCTGATCAAAATTGCGATGGTACGGATCCATGATGCCTTCATTAAAAACAATTTGGATGCCCATCTGGTTTTACAAGTCCATGATGAATTATTGGTTGAAGCTTCCATCCAAGATGCAGAGACCGCAGCTAAGATTTTACAGGAGAGCATGGTTGATGCAATGTCACTCTCTGTGCCTCTGGTTGCCGAAGTTGCCAGCGGGCAAAGCTGGGGAGAAATTAAAGCATAGGAATATTATGTTTATTATTGGAATTACGGGCGGGATAGGTAGTGGCAAAACAACGGTTTCAGCTTTGCTGGCTGAAGCCGGTCTGGCGGTAATCAGTGCCGACCGCATCTCGCATTCTGTTACCGGCGCAGGGGGCTCAGCTATTTCTGAGCTGGAAGCAGTCCTTGGCTCTGATGATAATGATGTTACAGGAGCGCTTAAGAGAAAACTTACAGCTGAGCTGGTGTTTGCGGATAAGCAGGCGCTGAAGGAACTTAATCGGATCGTACATAGACATGTTCTGGAACAGATAAGTGCTGAGCTGAATCTTCTCAGGGAGAAGAAAGTCCAGGCTGCGGTGCTTGATGTACCGATCCCTGTGCGTCAAGGTTTTTTAGATCGCTGCGATGTGGTTTATACAGTCTGGGCGGATGATGATATTAGATTGTTAAGGTTGTCGCAAAGAGGGCTCTCGGGCTCTGAAGCCAGACAAAGAATTGCGGTACAAATGACCAGGGAAGAATACCTGGCGCTTTCTACAGGCGAGTTGGTAAATAATGGCACGGTAGAAGAACTTCGCTTACAGGTTGAAGAACTGATGGAACGCGAATTAAAACCGAGAGGTATCAGATATAAGAGCCTTCTATCAAGTAAAGTCTAGAAGTCCGGCAATTGAACTATTATCGATATCTGAAAATCTGCTAGACGTTGAAACGAAATAAGATGATATCACCGTCTTGTACGACATAATCTTTGCCTTCGGAGCGGTATTTCCCCTTTTCTTTGACTGCATTAATAGTTCCGTATTGCAGCAGATCCTCAAAAGCGGTTACTTCAGCTCTTATGAAACCGCGCTCGAAATCACTGTGGATTTTTCCTGCAGCCTGAGGTGCTTTTGTGCCTTTGGAGATAGTCCAGGCACGGACTTCTTTCGAGCCGCCCGCAGTAAAAAAGGAGAGCAGATCCAGGAGCTTGTAGCCTGCTTGGATAATCTGCTTTTGACCGGTTATTGACAATCCCAGCTC
>JAAZGH010000232.1 GCA_012511325.1 Clostridiales bacterium
GTATTAGACTGCTTTCTTTATTAGCCAATACAATTATAGTTCTCTGCCAGTAAATTCATTGACTTGAGTAGTTTATTTGGCTCTGTACTGCTCAACATTCAGATATAATGTTCACAGTGCTTGAAAGGAAGAATCACCTTGGCTGCTAAAGATACATTGCTTGTCAGCAAAATCTCGGTTCGCCAACTGGTTGCCGGCGCAAGAAAAACCGGCAGCCTGACCAACCCCAGCTATAGCTCCGCCCGGGCCGCGGATGGTATTAAAGCACATAAGAAATTTGTCAATTTGATGGCGGAACAAATTGATAATCCTGATCTGTTCAGCGAATTTTCTTTAGAAACATCTTTTACCACAGAAATTTGCGGTTTGCAGTATCGATTGGAGATCTCAGGTCGTTGCGACCTCTGGTACCCGGACCGGGATGGTCCATGCCTAATTGAGATCAAAAGTTATCGCGGACAAGAGCGTGCTGAGAATGAGTCCGGGAATTCATTGCACTGGGCTCAGGCGGAAACTTATGCTTATATGCTCCTGCAAAAAGTTCCTGCCCTGCAAAACTGCAGAAAGATACGTGTCTGTTTAGCTTATGTTGCAGTAGATAGCAATGATTATTATTTAATCGAACGAGCATTCGATTCGCCCGCTCTGAAGAAAAAATTCACAGATCTCTGTACCGGCTGGCTGCAAAATACTGTCAGCCTGATAGATTACCGGAAGACTAGAAATCTTGTGAATGCTGCTGGGGGCTTCCCCTATGACAATCTGCGTGAAGGCCAACGCTTTTTTATGCGGCAGGCAATTGCGGCTATGCGCGATCGCAGCACTTTATTTGCCCAAGCTGCTACAGGCAGTGGCAAAACAATGGCGGTAGTTTATCCTGCGTTAAAAGCGCAGGCAGCCGGACTCGGTTCAGTCATCTTCTATCTGACAAATATGTCGTCAACGAAATTGATAGCAGAACAGGCTATTGCCGATTTAAGACAGAATGGCTTTCTGGTACGCAGTCTCACTTTGACTGCCAAAGAAAAAATTTGTCTGCAACCAGATCTCTACTGCGAAATGAAGATTTGCCCTTATGCTCAGGACTATTATGAAAGATTGCCCTCCGCTCTCCTGGAGCTGGCATCCATAAAAATGGCGGATCACGATACGATTATAGAGATTGCGCAGAAGCATAGACTGTGTCCTTTTGAGTTGCAGCTGGACTTTTCTGAATGGTGCGACATTGTGATCGGCGACTACAATTATCTTTTTGATCCTCGCGTTTATCTGAGCAGATTTTTTGCCGACGACAATAAGGATGCGCATATTATCCTGATCGATGAAGCCCATAATTTGCCGGCAAGGTCACGACAGATGTACAGCTCCTTCCTGGAGCTTTCCGCTTTACGCCGAGTTGAGCAACTGCTGTCGGCACCTGACATCGCCGATCTGGGGCCCACTAAACATGCTTTGAACCGCCTTCGTCAAATAATTGGCTGTTTAGATGGGCTTCTGCCTTATTTGCGCGACCTTGGATTGCAGTTCGCGGATCAAAATTTATTGGGTACGAAAATTAACCAACAGGAACTGCTGCGCACGGAACGGTTCATTGGAGCCAGAAAACCTTTGGCGAATTTTATCAGCAATATAGGTTCTTTAGTCTATGCTTTAGGGCAGTTTCTGGATTGCTTCCCGGAATGGGAGTCGCGGCGTACCGTGCTGGAACTTTGGTTTGAGCTGAATTTTTTCCTGCGCGTAGCTGAATCCTACTATGACAAAAACTATATCACTATGATCCGTCAAACTGCACCAGACGATCTGACGATCGGCTTGCTATGTCTGGATGCGGCCAAAAGTCTTACAAACAGATATTATCGACGCTATCCGATAATCTTTTTCTCTGCGACTTTGAGTCCTGCCTCTTACTACCAGAGGTTGCTATATTCTTATATGACAGAAAATCCACCGGATTTTCTTCAGCTCGCTTCGCCCTTCGCGTCGCGAAACAGATTTGTGCTTACAGTTGATCATTATTCTGTTCGCTATCAAGATAGAGCAAATACTCTTTTCCCTATTTTGCGTTTAATTTACCAAGCGGTTCAAATCAGACCAGGACATTATCTCGTATTTTGCCCGTCATTTGTTTATTTGCGGCAAGTAGCTCAGGCACTGAAACAAATTAACATCTCAGAGGAATGGCAAATTATGATCCAGAAACCTAAACTCAGCGAGCAAGAAAAAAACAAATGGTTGGATCGCTTCCGCAACACAGGCGGTAAACCACTATTAGCTTTTGCCTGTCTCGGCAGTATTTTTAGCGAAGGGATTGATCTAATCGGAGAGCAATTAATTGGCGTGTTTGTTATTGGCACCGGTCTGCCCCGTCCCTCACCGGAACGTGAGCTGATGCGCCAATATTACGAGCAGGAATTCGGCAGTGGTTTTCACTTTGCCTATACTTTCCCCGGTTTTAATCGGGTTATGCAGGCTGCCGGCCGGCTAATCCGCCATGAGGACGACCGGGGAATAATCATTCTGATTGATGATCGCTATTCACGTGAAGATTATCGGGAAATTATCCCGACTGACTGGTTGGCGCAATCTGTTCATGATGATGAGGAAACATTAGCCTTGATCACAGAATTCTGGGACTGTCAATTGACCTAATACTCTGAGTTCGTTCAGAGGCTCCCTTAAAAACAGAAATTTTAATCCCTATTGTTGTCAGAATTTATTATCGTTTCAAAGCTATCCATCAACTTGAGGCGAGTATATTGTTTTTCCAGTTTTTCAGTCAAATAAAGATCGATAAATGACAGCAGTTCTGACCGAACCCGATTGCTGATTTTAAAATTAAACAAAATCTTGTAATCAGCCTGCACTATATATAGCAATGAAGCTATAGCCGGTTGCGATAGATAGATGCAAGCTTCCTGATTAATCTGTTCCTTGCTGCAGACTAAGCCTGAGTCAGGAAAACTAAAACAGCCCCTCTGATCAATCTCGGCATGGCAGCATATGCAATCATTAAGCCAAGGGGCATAGCCTAGATCTGAAATCAAACGAAATGCTGCAATTTGAGCAACAATAGCCGGATCATCACTGTGGCACAACTCATGCAGGGTATATCCCCAGAGCTTATAGGCAGCAGGCTCAGCAACACCTTGTACCAGAGAATCAATAGTCACCTGGCTAAGATGAGCTGCCGCAGTAAGCTTGGCAATATCTTGCTGGAGAGGGAGAAATGCTTCAATCAAATCACCGGCGTCAATCGTAATCCGATCTTTA
>JAAZGH010000233.1 GCA_012511325.1 Clostridiales bacterium
ATCCAGACCCGGCGAAGATACCTCAAAATAATCATGGCGCTTCAGACCCAGCTCATCATCAATGATCGGATCAGCCAGCTCACTCATTTTGCCGCATTCATCGATAGTCACACCGCCCCGGCGATCCACAAAAACCGTCAGGAACAGCTTGCTGCCCTCATGTCTATATTTGACTTCAATCAATTCCAGATCCAATGACTCCGCTACACTGATCAGGCGGTCAAAAATTCGCTGTTCCTCGGCTGTCCTCTTGGCCATAAAGCCTCCCTACATAAATTGAGAGCGGATCCCCGCTCTCAACTGCAAAACACAGCACAATTATTGTAACAAAAAAAGCTTACGCTATCAAGACAAATCGCGATATATCAGCGGCTACCTTAATTGCGGCAGCAAGAGCCCTCCTTTTCTCGCGCTAAGTTCAGCAATTAACCTGCTGCAATTTCCTGTTTCTGAGAAGCAAATCAGCATCAGGATATCCCTAATCATAAATATGGCTAGGGGGATATTTCTTCAAACTACAGTTGTCCCGCCAGATACATTTCAGCATAGTAGCCGTTTTCCCCGAGCAATTCCTGGTGCGTTCCGACTTCGACAATAGTACCGCTATCCATAACAATAATCCTGTCGGCATCCTGGATAGTAGAAAGTCTATGGGCAATGATAAAGCTGGTGGAATTATAGGCCAGCTCCCTCATCCCGTGCTGGATCAATACCTCAGTACGGGTATCGACCGAAGATGTAGCCTCATCTAAGATATTAATAGGAGCCTTTTTAATCATGGCTCTGGCTATTGTCAATAACTGGGCTTCTCCCTGGCTTATATTGGAAGCTCCTTCCGTTAGAACGGTATCGTAGCCCTCCGCCAAACGCTCGATAAAAGTGTCCGCCCTGGCCAGCTCTGCTGCCTCTTTGATTTTTATAAAATCCACATCACACAGATTTTCAGAGTTTGAAATGTCCGCGCCGTAGGCAATATTGTCCCTAATGCTGCCCGAAAAAAGCCAGGTGTCCTGCAAAACCATGGCGTACGCTTTTCTTAGCTCCTCGGTCCGATAGCCCTTTGCGTCTTTGCCGTCGATAGAGATTTTCCCGCCTTCGATTTCATAAAAGCGCATCAGCAAATTGACCAAAGTCGTTTTTCCTGCTCCGGACCTGCCGACAATGGCGACCTGCTCGCCGGGCCTTACTTTCAGATCCACCCCTTTGAATAGCAGATTATCCGTATAGCCAAAATCGACTTGATCAAATTCAATCTCGCCCCGCACCCCGGCAGCATCCAGGCTTTCATCGCCTAATTCGAGGATTTCTTCGGCATCTAAAAAATCGAAAACTCTCTCGGCCGAAGCCAAGGCGGACATGATGGTATTAAAAATGCCCAGCACTTGATTGAACGGCCCTCTAAGCATTTGAGTGTATTGGAGGAAAGCTTGAAAACCACCTAAGGACATGACTCCATTGATGACATATCGTCCGCCCCAAATTGCCAATAAGACATAATTTGAATTCAAAATTAGATCTCCGGCCGGTCTGGTCACGAAAGAAACTAAGGACGCCTTCCACTCGCTGTCATATAGCTCTTCGTTTAGCGAAGCCAGCTCTTCTTTTAATTCCTCCCCGATATTGTAATGTTTGACAATATCTTCTCCCCTATAAGCCTCTTCTATCTTCCCGTTAAAAACTCCTGTTAAGTTCGCATTCTTCTGAAAGAGAGGCTTTGCTTTTTTCACCAGGAACTTAACCATGAGATAAGAGACAGGTATGACTATCATGGATAGAAAAGCGAGTATAGGATTGATGCTGATCATCATTACAACGACGCCCGCCAGGAGTACAAGCGCCGAGAGCGAGCCGGTTAAACCGCTTTGCAAGGTATTAGCAACATTGTCTAAATCATTGCTCAGCAGTGAAACCATGTCTCCCGCCGATGAGCGATCGAAATAGCTTAAGGTCAGGCGATTTAATTTGACCTGCATCTGATTTCTTAAAGAGCGGACTACCTTCTGAGTTACTCTTACCATTAGAATATTCGCAAGATAGTTGGCGATGAAATTTAAAGCATATAAGACCAGAAGGATGAAGCCGATCCCACCTAAAACCGTCCAATCGAGAGCCAAGTTTTCAGTCAAAATATCGGTAAATATATTGATAATCCGGCCAATATTCCTTGGAATCAATATTTGAGCGAGGGAAGCGGCCAATGTCAGCAAAATCGCCGCCAAAAAAATCCACTTAAACGAGGCTAAATTCTTAAGCAGCTTAAACAAGGTTCCCTTGGCATCCTTCGCGCTGCCCGATGCCAGGAGATCCGAAACACGTCCCGCCCCTCCGACTCCTCTGGAGACTCCGGGCAACCCCTCTTCTTTTTTGTTTTCGCTATGCCTGGGCTCCGTACTCATCTAATCTCCCCCGCCTGGGACTTCAATTGCGATGTGAGAATTTCTTTGTAGACCTCCGAGCTTTCCGCCAGCTCTTCGTGACTTCCCCTATCCACAATTTTCCCTTTTTCGATGACAAATATTTCGTCCGCATGCCTGACAGTTGCCACCCGTTGAGCAACCACCAGAACACCTCGGTCTGACAGTTTATCTTGGATGGCTTCGCGGATTTTCCTCTCAGTCACATAATCTAAAGCAGAGAAACAGTCGTCAAAAATATAGAAATCCGATTCCCGAATCAGACCGCGGGCAATCGATATCCTCTGTTTTTGCCCGCCCGAAAAGTTTACCGCGTTCTGGGCAATATAAGTATCCAGTCCTTCCGGAGACTTTCGAAAATAATCTCCTATCTGAGCCATATCCAAGGCTTCCCAAATCTCATCGTCCGTGGCATTATTCTTTCCGGTCTGGATATTCTCCCGGATGGTGCCCGAAAATAGAAAGCTGGTTTGCGGAACAAAGGTCACAAACCGGCTGATCTCCTCCCGCGAAAGGCTTTGAATATCATTGCAATTGAGGCAGATTTGTCCCCGATAGGCATCATAGTCGCGCCAT
>JAAZGH010000234.1 GCA_012511325.1 Clostridiales bacterium
ATATATATGGACGACCAGGTAATAAGTCTGCCGTCTGTAAGGGTGCCGATTCTTGATGGACAAGCTGAGATCTCCGGCAACTTCACTACCGAATCCGCCTCGGAACTGGCTCAGACTATTAATACCGGTGCCCTGCCTTTTGCACTTAAAGCGACCAGTTCATCTACTATCAGTCCCAGCTTGGGTCAGGATTCCCTCAAAGTGATGGTGATCAGCGGCATTATAGCTCTGTTGCTTCTCAGCATCTATATGTTGCTGTATTACCGTCTGACCGGTTTTGCCGCCTGTCTGTCTCTCTACACGCAGGTAGCCGGCATTCTGCTTGCTATTTCCATCCCGCAACAGACCCTGACTTTGCAAGGTATTGCCGGCATTATTCTTTCGATCGGCATGGGCGTAGATGCCAATGTCATCATATCGGAGCGCATTAAAGAAGAACTTAATGCCGGTGATAATCTTCCTACTGCACTCAGTAATGGTTTTACCAGAGCATTCTCATCAGTCTTTGACGGCAATGTGACGGTAGCGATTGCTGCGGCCATGCTGATGTTCTTCGGTTCAGGCACTACCTTGTCTTTTGGCTACTCGCTGTTGGTGGGGGTCATCATGAACGGAATTACCGGTGTCTGGATGACTAGGCTGATGATTGGTTCTTTAGCTAACAACAAATATTTCCAAAACCCTTGGCTCTATGGCAAGCGCAAAACAAGCAATAAGCCTCATAAAGAACCCTACGATTACTGTAGGCATGTGCGTACTTTCGCAGTTTTATCTGCTGTGCTGATTTTAGCCGGTGTTGTTGTATCGGTGATTCGAGGCGTCAATCTTGATATTGATTTCCGCGGCGGCAGTATTATTAATTATGCTTATGAGGGGCAGATAGATCCTGAAGAAGCGAGTTCATTGCTAAAGACTGAATTGAACCGGGAAGTTGGCGCCCAGACAATGGTTTCCAGAGCCGATAGCAGGACAGAAATCTCTTTCAATATCGCCGGCAATCAGTCACTTACCCCCGAACAGCTGGATCAGGTAACAAAGGCACTGGAGCAAGCATATCCGGGAACCGATATCAAACTCTCCTCCTCGCTGTTGGTTGATCCTTTGATCGGTAAGGAAATGCTGCTCAATGGTCTCAAGGCCGTACTACTGGCTTCGGCTCTGATCATTATTTATATCTGGTTCTCATTCCGAAGCATGTCCGGTCCGTCCGCGGGGTTTATGGCTTTGTTAGCATTGTTGCACGATATTCTAGCTGTATTTTTCTTTATTGTCTTGATCGGCGATGCCATTAACGAAACCATCATCGCAGTGATCTTAACTATTTTGGGCTGGTCAATCAATGATACGATTGTGGTTTATGATCGCATTCGTGAAAATATCCGTCTGACCGGTGGGACGATTCCTCTGGATGAGCTGGTAAATAAGTCAATTCGCCAATCCCTGTCACGCTCCGTCAATACTTCGGCAGCAACCTTTCTGGCAGTTGCCGTTGCCTTTATCTTCGCTCAGTTATACGGCCTGTCCAGCATTACTGAGTTTGCCTTGCCTATGATGTTCGGCATTGCGGCCGGGACCTATTCATCGCTCTATCTGGCCAGCCCGTTATGGGTGCGCTGGAAACAACGAGGGGGTCGCACCGGTTATCATGCCGGAGCTAATGCTGTGGCCTTATTGCTGGCACTGCTCACAGCCATCAGCTTGATAAATTCGCCGGCCAGGTCTGTTCTTGCTGCGGGCGAGGCGGACATTAGCGCTACTGCGCAAATTGAAGAAAGCAAACTTGAAACCGAAGCAGCTGATTTTGAAGCCGAAGAATCAACGACAACATCGGCAGCCGAAAATCTCGACATTCAGACAGATAATGCAGCAGAAATAATTGATTATTGGCCGCAGCTCGAAGACATAAAGGCTAAGGCTTACTTAGTTCTTAATGCCGCAACAGGAGAAGTTATTATTGATTACAACGGCTATAAACGTCTGCCTATGGCAAGTACTACCAAGATATTAACGGCTCTTACCGTACTTAATCTTCCGGGTTTTGATCCGGACAGAATTGTAACAGTCTCACCGCAGGCAACACAGCTGCCATCAGCCGTATCAGCCCGGGCTGGTGTAGTGTCCGGCGAGCAGATCACTACTGAGGAATGTCTATATGCCTTGATGGTACAATCGGCCAATGACTGCGCTAATGTCCTGGCTGAGAACTATTCTCCCTTGCAGAAAGGAACAGCGCTGGAGAAAAGAAATGCATTTTGCGCCATGGCTACCGAATTCGCCCATAAGTTAGGCGCTGAAAATACAGCAACTACTAATCCCAGCGGCTTCACTCAAGGCGACCATTATTCTACAGCTTATGATCTGGCATTGTTGTCCCAAGAGGGCTTAAAAAATGATTTTTTTCATAAGTTGGTAACAACTAGTGCTTACCGCATGCCGGCTAATAGCAAACACCCTGTCGCGGGTTGGAAAATACTCCGCAACACCAATAAACTGGTTTTGGCCTCGCCTGAATTGTACGACTCAAGCTACTTTAAGAGCTATGAAGGCGTAAAAACAGGCACAACTGATCTGGCAGGCTATTGTCTGGTCGGTGCGGGAACTACTCATGATGATCGTCTTCTGATTGGAGTTATCCTCGGGGCGGAACTGAAATATAAGGGACATCCGCTGGGTATTGATGTTCTGATGCGATCTTTGCTGGAAGAGGGTGCAGAGAAACTGGGTGTTACTCCTCACGGGCAAGATCCGGGTAATTACGGCCGGGCCTATTCCGGCTATCAGCTGGCCGCTGACGATCCTGACAGCCCGATATCGACCAGCCATTTCACACACCCATCTGTGAATACCGTGACCGGCCAAGAAACAGTTGCTGAAAGCCCGGATACTGAGTCTGAGCCTGCATCAACAACAGTGGGAAGTGAAAACATGACGACAACTAACTCGGAACTGACCAAGAGCAGTTCCGGATTTAGTTTCTCATCGCTGAGCTGGGTTTTATTTTTCCTGCTGGTTGTCGTTCTGATTGTTGTACTCATATTCTTAGGCTATAGCATCAGACGAGACAATAAACGCCGGCGCAGAAGATAATTTGCTGACGAGCATTCAGGAGCATTTGGCGCAAAAACGACAAAATTCGCAGCTTTCGTTAAATAATTTGATTTACAGCTTGACAAGCAAATTATTGCCTGCTAACATGGCAAAGCGTGCTTAAGCACGCCTGGAGCAAGGCTTCGGCTAGATTGATAGGGAGGATTCCATGAAGACATATTTTGCCAAAGAAGGCGAAGTCGAGCGTAAATGGTACGTGGTCGATGCAGAGGGAAAAACTCTGGGTCGTCTCGCCACTGCCATCGCAAGTATTTTGCGTGGTAAGCACAAAGCCGAATTTACGCCTTTTGTCGATACGGGCGATTTTGTAATTGTTATCAATGCTTCCAAGGTGGTCGTGACCGGCAATAAGGAACAACAAAAGTTCTATCGCCGCCATTCCGGTTATCCTGGCGGACTGAAAGAAATTCCTTATAAGCGAGTGATGTCCACTCATCCGGAACGGGTTCTTGAGCATGCGATTAAAGGTATGCTGCCTAAAAACACACTTGGCCGCCAGATGTATCGCAAACTAAAAGTGTACGCCGGACCTGAGCATCCACATACCGCACAGCAACCGGAAAGCATTGAGCTTTGATGAGCCAGAGGGAGAATTAGAATGGCAACAAATAAAAAAGATTATTTTTACGGAACAGGTCGCCGCAAGAGCTCGATTGCTCGTGTCCGCATCTATCCCGGCAAGGGAGATATTGTGATTAACGGCAAGGATATCAATGACTATCTGGAGATGGAAACACTGCGTTATATTGTGCGCCAGCCCCTAAATGAGGTGAATGCCGCTGATCAGTATTCAATTATCGTCAATGTGCATGGCGGCGGCATTGCCGGTCAGGCCGGGGCTATTCGCCATGGCATTTCTCGTGCACTGGTCGAGGCGGACGAGGAGAAATATAAGGCTCCATTGAAACGTGCAGGTTTCCTGACCCGTGATTCCCGCGTCAAGGAGCGTAAAAAATACGGTCTTAAGAAAGCCCGCAAGGCTTCACAGTTCTCCAAACGTTAATAATATCCGCTTAAAAGCAGGCCGGCCGGGCGGTGCAGCAGGCATTTGCCGGCAGGTCTGCTTTTTTTATGCCGCAATACAGACTCTGATATTCGTCTCCCACAAAGGATGCCAGTTTTGATAGAATTGTGCAGAGACCGAGTAATACGATTTATACAATAGGCGGAGAGTTTGTGCAGACTTTTTCTTTCATCAGCAAAACAGCGGAAGAAACCGCTGCCTGGGCGTCCAGACTGGCCGATTTGCTGCAGGCCGGCGATGTTTTGGCTCTGGACGGTGATTTGGGCGCAGGTAAGACAACTCTCGTTTCCGGCCTGGCTTGCCGGCTTGGCGTCAAAGGGCAAGTTGCGAGTCCCACTTTTACACTCCTGCGTGATCATGAAGCGGGCGAAAGGGGAACGGCGCTGTACCATTTTGATGCTTACCGGCTGTCGGGAGTTGATGAATGGTATGAATCCGGCTTTGACGAATACCTCGCGGCGGATGGGATTGCCGCCATTGAATGGGCACAAGTGATCCGTGAGGCTCTGCCTCCCGAGACAATCGAAATTACACTTGAACGACTCGGCGCTAATGAGCGCAGGATCACTGTCAGCTGGTCCGATGCCAGACCGCTGCAAACAACATTATCTTAGGAGCCGAAAATGCTGATACTGGCATCTGATACATCAGGGAAAAGTCTCTCAGTCGCACTATGCGAGGAAGAAAATATCATTGCGGAGGCAACACTGAATTTGGGCTACAAACATTCAGTAACCTACCAGCCGTTGGTTGCTGATTTGCTCACGCGTTCCGGCCGTCAGAAGGAGGAAATCAATCTATTCGTCTGCGCGACAGGACCCGGTTCTTTTACCGGAATCCGGATCGGCATTGCCGCTGTCAAGACAATGGCCTGGGCATTAAATAAGCCTGCGGTCGGCGTTTCAAGTCTGGAAATTTTGGCGGCAGCTTTCCCTGACAGCCCGGTCTGTTCCGCCATCGATGCCCGCGGTGGGCGCGTGTTCTCCGCACTCTATAGTAGCGGTGATGATCTGCATGAATTAATTGTGCCTGCTAATCGCCAGGCTTCAGATCTATGGACTGCCATCTCGCAACTCGAATTTTACCCCCCCAAGATAGTTGTGACGGGCGATGGCTTGCCTGCGGTCAAATCAGCATATCCGAGGGAAGCCCGGGGTCTGCCGAAGACGCTATGGGCAGGTCCGGAGTTCTGGACCCCGCGTGCC